>NZ_JBQEOE010000040.1:0-57389 GCF_052045105.1 Lysobacter sp. 22409
GATTTTTCATACGGGACATCCCTGTCCCGATGAAAAACGGCGCGCATCCCTGCGCGCCGCCCTCCGGGTCTTCAATTGCCTTCGCTAGTGCCAAGCGACGCACAACAACCGCAACTGCAAAATCTTCACGGCAACGGCAACGGCAACGGCAACGGCAACGGCAACGGCAACGGCAAATCCCCCCTGGCCACCTTTTCCAAAGGGGGAAAGAGCAAAGGCGCGTCGTCGTGGTCGTGCGGCGGCTTACGGCGTCTGCAGCGGACGCGGCGGGGCGGTCGAACCACGCACCACCAGGATCGGGCTGAAGCCTTCGTTCGGCGGGACTTCCAGGGGCTGATCCACTTCGCGGCGCAGTTCGGCGATCAGGCGATACGCCGCGTGACGGGCGATCTCTTCGGTGGCCTGGCGCGCGGTGGTCAGGGTCGGCCACGACTGTTTCGAGAACGGACTGTCTTCGAAGCCGGCGATCGACAGGTCGTAGGGCACGTGCATGCCGCTCGACTTTGCCGCGGCCAACACGCCGGCGGCGATTTCGTCGTTGCTGCCGAAGATCGCGGTCGGGCGGTCGGGCAGGGCGAACAATCGCCGCGCGCCGCGGAAGCCGTCGTCGAAGGAGTAATCGCCCGGCAGCACCAGGTTCTCGTCTTCGGCGATGCCATAGTCGTTGAGCGCCTGGGCATAGCCCTTGTAGCGCTCCCAACTGGAACGGTGCGATTTGCCGCCCCACAGGAAACCGATGCGCTGGTGGCCGAGTTGGATCAGGTGTTCGGTGATGTCGTAGGCGGCGTCGCGGTCGTCGACCCAGACGCAGGGCGAACCGTCCTTCGGGTCTTCGGCGGCCGAAACGATGCGCACCAGGCGGATGCCGTGGGCGACCAGTTCGCTGACCAACTCCATGCGCTCGGACATCGGCGGCGCCAGCACCAGGCCGGCCAGGCGCGCGCCCTGGACCAGGTCGATCAGGTCGGCGGCGAGCAGCGGCGAGGACGAATCGCAGGGATGGATCTGCAGGCCGTAGCCGGTTTCGCGGCAGGCGGCCAGGACGCCGTTCTGCACGCTGATGATGTAGTACGGGTTCGGGTTGTCGTAGACCACGCCGAGCGCATACGGCTGCGCGCTGCGCAGGCTGCGCGCGGACGGGTCGGGGCGGTAGTCGAGTTCGGCGATCGCTTCGTGGACCCGGGCGCGGGTGCGGGCGCGCACGCCGGATTCGTCGTTGATCACGCGCGAGACGGTCTTCAGCGAGACCTGGGCCAGTTCGGCGACGTCTTTGATGGTGGGTCGGCGCACGGGGTTCTCGCGAGTCAGCGCAAAAACCGGCGCTGCTGCGCCGGATGAGGTCCTAGCCTACTCGCCGGGTCAGGGCTTGGGTACCACGGCCAGGGTCAGGCGCGAGATGCAGGCCAGCTTGCCGGCCTCGTCCTCGATGCGGATTTCCCAGACCTGGGTGCTGGCGCCGACGTGCACGGGACGCGCGGTGCCGGTGACGGTGCCGCTGCGCACGCCGCGGACGTGGTTGGCGTTGATCTCGATGCCGACGCACATCTTGCCTTCGGGCACGCTCAGGTTGGCCGCGCTGCTGCCCAGGGTCTCGGCGAGCAGGACCGAGGCGCCGCCGTGGAGCAGGCCGTAAGGCTGGTGGGTGCGGGCGTCGACCGGCATGGTGCCGCGGACGTAGTCCGGGCCGATTTCGGTGAAGACGATGCCGAGCGGTTCCATCGCGGTGTTGCGAGAGAGCCGGTTGAGGTCGGCGACGGTGTTGTGGCCGCGGAACGGGGAACGCGCGGCGGAGGGAGCGGTGTCGGAGGCATTCATCGCCTCACGATAGCGGCGATGCCGCGGTCGGACCAGTCGCGAGCGTCGGCTCGCAGGCGTTGCGGGCGTACATCGGATGCTGCGGTGAGGCGATGGAGCGGCGCTTGGGCAGTGCTTGGGCGATTGGCTCGGGGCGGTCGGGTGGCCCCGGCGTCCTCTAAAAAGCCCGGAACGGCGCGCGTTGAACAGTGGGGACTGTGCGCGCCGGTCCGGGTCGGAAAGAGGAGGGGGAGGTCACCGCGTTCGGCCGGCCCATGGACGAACGTCTGCGATCAGGCGAAGCGGAAGCGCGGCTGGACCCAGTTGCTGGCGTAGCTGCGGTTGCTGGCGTAGCCGCTGCTGTTGCCGTAGCCGACGCCGAAATCGCGCTGGCGGTGCTGGTGGCGGACGGTCGGGGCGGTCTGGACGGTGGCCGTAGCGGTCGTGGCGGTCGGGGAAACGGTGCGGGCGGTCTGGGCGTTCATGGCGGGCTTCCTGTGTCGTGGGGGGCTGTAGTGACTCGGTGTGTTGGTAAAGTACAACACCTAAACAATATTCGCTATGTGCTGGAAGTCATGCCCCGGTGTTTCGGGGCGCCCGGTGGGGGTTCCGGGCCCCGGCGGCTGGATGCAAGCGCCGGGATTGCTGATAGAGATGTGGCGAGGGGCGCGGAGGTTGCAATCGCGCACCTATGACTGAAGACCTATGCCAGGCGACGGATGTGACCGACCGAAGGGGACTGAAACCGGAGGGGAGATGTTTCTCTCCGAAGACGCGGGCCCCATCCCAGCTTTTTCGCTCATGCATACCCTCACCCCAACCCCTCTCCCGCAAGCGGGAGAGGGGCTTCGAGCGGATCGGTCGTGGGAGTGCGCCCTACCTCAACCCTCTTTCCGAGGTTTAGAGCGCAGCGGAAGAGGGCGCAGAGACAGCCGCTCTTCCTGTTTCCGCCTGCGTCGGTTACAGGAAGTGCAAGGCGAAGAAGCTTCCCTGCATGAGCAGGGACGCATGAGGACTTACGGCGCAACGTTGCCGCGTTGCGATCAAAGAATCGGAGCCAGCCCCGCGCCGAACGCAGTGAACATGCGCGTAGTGAGGCTTTTCACGCCGAGGTTGACCTCGGGGAAATCGCCGACCGGTTTGTAGCAGGCGCGGAAGCCCGGGTCGGTGCGGTACAGCGGGCTCGGGCAGTTCGGGCCGGGCACGAATTCGTAGCTGGTCGCGTAACGCACCGGCCACAGGTCGAACAGCGGCAGGTGTTCGGAGATCTTCGCGATCGAATACTCCAGTCCCGAGAACACCGGCGGTTTGTCGCGGCGCGCGATCACCCAGGAGTTGGCCGGGGCGATGTCGCGGCGGATGCTGTCGCCGAGCGCGCGGGCGAAGGCTTCGTCCTCGATCACCACCGCGCTCTCGGTGTTGTAGTGGTCGCCGCGCGGGTCGAAGTTGTGGGTGCCGATCACGCTGATGCGGTCGTCGATGACCATCGACTTGGCGTGCATGCCGATGCGCACGCCGGCGCGCTTGAGCGGCACCGGTTCGTTGCTGCGGCGGCGCGCATAGCGCGTGGCGACGTATTCGCGTTCGAGCGGCCGCCGGTACTGGTAGGGGTAGGCGACGCTGCTGCGGTCCTGGCGGCGCCAGCGCGCCGGCGGCGGCTGTTCGGGCAGACCCGGCAGACCGAGCGCGGGCAGGGTCGCGCCGGTCGCGGCGATGTCGATCGGCGCATCGGCCGGGAACGGTTTGTATTCGTAGATGTTGAAGCCGAACTCGCGCAGGTAGCGGCGCTTGTACTTGTACGACAGGGCGTAGGCGATGAAGGCGTCGGTCGCGGCGAGGCTGTTGGTGGAGACGATCACGCGCGGCGCGTCGGGGCGTTCGTGCAGGTCGCTGAATAATTTCTGCGCGGCCTTCGACAGCACCAGGTACGGCGTCTGCAGCATCACTTCCTTGCGCGAGTTCGCGATCAGGCCGCGCAGCGAGTCGGAGGCCAGGGCGCTGGCGTCGCTGTTCTCGCGATGCTTGTCGGGCGTATCGGAGATGTAGCGCACCTGCCCGACTTCGATGGCATGGTCGGCGACGCGCTCGCGCACGGTCTCGGCATTGGCGGCATCGTCGAGCATGGCCTGGGCGCGCTTGGGGCGCTCGAACTCGGTCTTCGGCAGGGCCGGCACGCCGTCGGAGATCAGGCGCCGGCCGACGTCGCTGAGGCGTTCGACGGGGACGCTGCGGCGGTCGTTCCAGAACAACTCGAAGTCGGTGCCCATCGCGTCGGCGACCGGGCCGGCGACGAGCACGTCGCGGTCGCGGAAGTTGTATTCGTCGTCCCAGTCGTAATAGTCGTCCTGGTAGTTGCGGCCGCCGGCGATGCCGACGCGGCCGTCGGCGAGCAGCAGCTTGGTGTGCATGCGCTGGTTCAGCCGGCGCCAGCAGCAGGCCGCGGCCAGCACGTACTGCGGGTAGGTGATGCGGGCACGGTGCAGCACCGGGTTGTAGAGCCGCACTTCCAGATTGACGTGGGCGCCGGACAGGGCGGCCAGGGTGTCGATGTGGCGCAGCGCCGCGAGTTGGTCCATCAGCAGGCGCACGCGCACGCCGCGGCGGGCGGCGGCGAGCAGTTCGTCGAGCACCAGCTTGCCGGCGTCGTCCTCGTCGTAGATGTAGGTCTGCAGGTCGAGGGTGCGGGTGGTGCTGCGGATCAGGTCGATGCGTGCGAGCAGGGCATCGGGGCCGCGGTCGAGGATCACCGCGTAGTGGCGCGGCTGCTCCGGGGTCGACGCGGCCAGGGCTTTGCTGCCCAGCTCGCGCAGCGGCGAAGGCTGCGCGCAGGCCTCGGCGGCGTCGCAGTCGATTTGGGTCGAGCGCGCCTGCGCGGCGATCTGGCTGGCGCGGTCGCGCTGCGCCGGGCTCAGCGTGGCGCAGGCCGACAACGATAGGACGAGCAGGGCCGTCAGGCCGCGCGGTACCGCATTCAACGGAAAGACTCCTTTCGTTCCGGAACCCGGCCGGGGTCGCCCGGGTGGCTTTCGCCGGAGCGCGCCTCGGCGGGCTTGGATTCGGGATGTTTGAACACGCCCGGCTTGAGCCGGACCTGCATGGTGAAACGAACCCGGTCGCCGAGTGCGAACTGCCAACCGTCGAGGCGGTAGTCGTAGCGGCTGACGCTGCCCTGGGCGATGGCGTCGCAGTCCTCGCCGGGACGGGCGCAGGCCGGCGCGCCGAGCACGAAGGTCTCCATGCGGCTGACCCCGTGCAGAGTCAGCTTGCCGCGCAGGGCGCCGCCGGTGCGCACCAGGTCGGGCGCGTGCGGTTCGGACAGGAATTCGATGTAGGGATACAGCGGGGCATTGAAGAAACGCTCGCCGCGGGCGAGGCGGGTGTAGCGCTCGGAATCGCCCAACTGCACCGCGGCGGTCGCCAGGCGGATCCGCACCTGGTGGCGGCCGTCGGCCAGGGTGGTGACCTCGCCGTCGTAACGCGGAAACACGCCGGCGACCTTCTGGCCCCAGCGCGTGCGCAGCTCGAAGCTGAAACGGGTGTGGTCGGGGTCGAAAACCTGGAACGTCGACTGCGCCCAGGCCGGGCAAGCGAACGCGGCCGCGAAGGCGGCGCCGGCGGCGACCCGACTGCGAAGGCGCCGCCAGCGCGACGGCGCCGGCCGCGCCGGGTTCACGGCCACCAAAAAGCGCTGAGCTGGGCCACTCCCGGTTCCAGTCCGGTGCCGACCGGCACGCTCAATACCGCGATCCCGCCCGGCGGCATGCCGCGGTAGTCGCCCGATTGGCCGCTGTGCAGCAGCGCGGCGAGGCGCTCCAGGCCGGGGTTGTGGCCGACCAGCATCAGCCGCTCGGCTTCGATGTGGGTGTCGGCCAGGCCGATCAGCGTACCGGGCGTCGCGTCGTAGACCGACGGCTCGATGCGTTGTTCGACATAGCCGATCGCGCCGAGCACGGCTTCCAGGGTCTCGCGCGTTCGTCGCGAGGGCGAGCACAGCACGCAGTCCGGGACCAGCTTGTTCTCGGCGAGCCAGCGGCCGGCGGCTTCGGCTTCGGCCAGGCCTTCGGCGGACAGGGGGCGGTCGAGGTCGGCCTGGCCTTGGGCGGCCGGCTCGGCGTGGGCGTGGCGGAGCAGGATCAATTCGCGCATGGAGTGGGCAGTTCTGGCGGCGGAGGTGAAAGCGGGGTCGGAAACGACAGGCGCGCGAAGGCTGGACGAATCGTTGCGACGTGCGAAGAGCGACGGTAGGAGGATGCCTGTCGGATCGGAATAAGGGTAGCGTCGGCGCCGACCGCGGCCGAGGCGGCGTGCCTTACTTGCGAATCCACTTCAGCAGCGGCTGCCAATCGGCCTGGTGTTCGCGGATCTGTGCGGAGTGGTAGTCGAACAGGCTCTTGCCGAGCGCGGTCATCACCACATAGGCCTGGCTGTCGCGGATCTGCCCGACCACCGGGTAGGGCCATTCGCGCAGCAGCTCGATGGCCTGCTGCGAGGCGTTGGTCCAGGGTTTGAGCTTGTTGCCTACCAGGCCGACGCGGAGCTGGCCGCGGCGCACCCGCGGGTGCTGGGCCAGGGTGTCGAGGAAGGGCACGGTCGCTTCGATATCGAGGGTCGAGGGCTGGATCGGCACCAGCACTGCGTCGGCGATCTCCAGGAAACTTTCCAGATCGTCGGCCATCGCGCCGGCCGGTGCGTCGATCACCGTGCGCTGGGCATCGTCGGGCAGGCTCTTGCGCCAGGCCTTGCGGCGGGTGCCGTCGAGCGGCAGGACCGCGCTTTCCAGGACCGAGCGGCGCTGCGCCCAGCGGGTCGAGGAACCCTGGGGATCGGCATCGATCAAGGCCGTACGCAGGCCATCGAGGGCCGCCTGGGCGGCAAGGTGGGTGGCGATCGTGGTCTTGCCGACGCCGCCCTTCGAACTGGCCACCAGCACGGTCTTCATGCGAGCTCCCTCCGGATGGAAACCGCAGCGTACACCGGGGGTGTGGCCGGGGCCATCACGGGGTGGTTCGATCACGCTGTGGAACGATCGGCGGCCGGGTGTCGGCTCGCGGCAGGCGGTCACGACCGCCGTGTGATCAACCCTGCTTCCGATTAGCTCAGGGTGACCCGCGCCCACAGCGGCAAGGTCAGCAGCGACAGCAGCAGGCCGTAGCCGACCATCGCCGCGGCCAGGCGCGGGGCGAGTTGGTGGGCGATGGCCAGGGCGCCGGCGGTGACCATCGGCGGCATCGCCGATTCGAGCACGGTGGTGCGGGCCATCTCGCCGTGCAGGCCGAGCAACGGCACCAGCGCCCAGGCCAGGGCCGGCATCAGCGCCAGCTTCAGGGCCAGCCCCGACAGCAGCGGCTTGAGCTCGTCGCGCGGCAGGGTCAGCTTCACCGACAGGCCGATGGTCAGCATTGCCAGCGGCAGCAGGGCGTCGGACAGGCGTTGCAGGCCGCCGGCGATCCAGCTCGGCGGTTCGGCCGGCATCACCGTGAAGCCGATCGACAAGGCCCACAGCGGCGGGAAGCGCACGATCCGGCGCAGCATGTCGGCGGCGCTGGGCCGCTGGTCGCCGCCGTAGCGCGCCAGCACCCACAGGCCGAAGGTCGACAGCATCAGGAAGGCGCCGAACTGGTCGTAGACCACTGCGTACGGCAGGGCGTGCTCGCCGATCAGGGCGCGGGTCAGCGGATAGCCGAGAAAGCTGGTGTTGCCGAGGGCGACGGTGAGCAGCAGCACCGCATGTTCGTCGCGGCGGAACTTCAGCCAGCGCGACAACGCGCCGACGCAGGGCACGGTCGCGGCCAGCAGCAGCCATGGCACCGCGGCGATGCCGAGCAGGGCCGGTTCCAGATGCAGGCGCGGCGCATAGCGCAACACCGCTGCCGGCAGGCAGACATACAGCACGACCAGGTTCAGCGTCTGCGCGGCGTTGTCGGGCAACACGCGCGAGCGCTGGAACAGGTAACCCAGCCCCAGCATGGCCAGGACCAGGGCGAAGGCGTCGAAAGCCATGGACGGGGATCGCGAACGTCGGGTGGTAGAGCATGGTCGCGGTTGCGCGGCGCGGCCTCAAGGCGGCTTTAGGCTTAGCGGCGCTCGAGGGGGCGGGCGGTTTGGAAGCGAAGCAAGAGCAAGTCCCCCTGGCCCCTTTTTCAAAGGGGGGAAGTGCCTCGGGTGGGAGTGCAAAGGCCCTGTGTTCGATGCGTCCTTGCTGCAGCGGCCCTGGCTGTTGCCCCCTTTGACAAAGGGGGCGAACGACCGCGCAGCGGGCGTGGGGGATTTGCGGTTGCCCGAGTTTTTCCGAGGCCGACCCATCCGCGCGCCGTATCATGTCGCGTCCACGGAAGAACGGCCCCATGAGCGAACTGCAAGACCTGACGGCGCTGATCCGCGCCAACACCGCATTGATCGTGATCGAGACCCGCGACGAGTCGCGGGTGATCGAGCTGTTCCGCCAGGTATTGATGAACGTGTGGCGGGCGCTGTACCGCTGGTCGATCACCGAAGGCCTGCGCCGGGTCGATTTCGACCGCGACGACGAAGAGACCGAGGTCGCTCCCGACATCTCCAACACTTTGCAGTCGATCCGCGACGCCGAACAGCGCGGCATCTACCTGATGTTCGATGCGCACCCCTACCTGGGCTACGCCAGCACTCAGCGCCAGCTGCGCGAGATCGTCCAGCGTCGCGGCTGCGAGCCGCATGTGCTGGTGCTGATCGGGCACAAGGTCGAGTTGCCGCCGGATCTGGAGTCGCTGGCGGTGCGCCATCAACCGAGCCTGCCGGACGCCAACGCCCTGCTCAAGTTGGTGCGCGAGGAAGCCGAGAACTACATGCGCGAGCACGGCGGGCGCCGAGTCGAGAGCGACGCCGACGTGGTCAAGCAGATCGTGCGCAACCTGCAGGGCCTGGACCCGGTCGATGCGCGCCGGATCGCGCGCCATCTGATCTTCCGCGACGGCGCGATCGGCCCGGACGACCTGCCGGAACTGGCCAAGCTCAAGTTCGAGCTGCTCAACCGTTCCGGCCACCTGCATTACGAATACGACAGTGCGCGCATGAGCGAAGTCGCCGGCGCGCGCCGGATCAAACGTTGGATCGAGCAACGCCGCGGCGTGTTCGTCAGCGGCGATGCGCCGCCCGGGCTGGACCCGCCCAAGGGCATTCTGTTGCTCGGCGTGCAGGGCTGCGGCAAGTCGATGATCGCCAAGGCGGTCGCGGCCGGCTTCGGCGTGCCGCTGGTGCGCCTGGATTTCGGCACCCTGTACGACAAGTTCCACGGCGAGACCGAGAAGAACCTGCGCGCAGCCTTGAGTTCGGCCGAGCAGTTGTCGCCGGCGGTGCTGTGGATCGACGAGATCGAGAAAGGCCTGGCCGGCGACGGCGGCGACAACGACGGCGGGGTGTCGCGGCGCGTGCTCGGTTATCTGTTGACCTGGATGGCCGAGCGCAAGTCGCGGCTGTTCCTGGTCGCCACCGCCAACCAGATCGAGGCCTTGCCGCCGGAACTGCTGCGTAAGGGCCGCTTCGACGAAATCTTCTTCGTCGACCTGCCGGTCGCGGAGGTGCGCGAGGAATTGTTCGCCAGCCATCTGCGCAAGCGCGCGCTGAAGCCGGAAGGTTTCGACCTGGTCGCGCTCGCCCAGGCCAGCGACGGCTTTTCCGGCGCCGAGATCGAGCAGGCCATCGTCGCGGCGATGTACGCCGCGCATGCGGCGAACACGCCCCTGGCGGATTTCCAGTTGCGCGCCGAGCTCAAGCAGACCCGGCCCTTGTCGGTGCTGATGGGCGAGCAGGTCACGGCGCTGCGCGAGTGGGCGCGCGGGCGCACGGTTGCGGCGGATTGAGGGCCGGCGACCGTAGGCGGCGGTCCTAGGCGCCCCGGGCTTTCACATACACCCAGGCCTTGCGTCCCGAGGCCAGGCTCTCCAGCACGCGCCGGTACTCGTCGACTTCGTAGGCATCGGCGTGGGCCAGTTCTTCGGCGCTGATCGCGAACACCATGCCTTCGACGCGGTCGTGCGGATCGCCGCTGGCTTCGACGATAGGGTGATAGGCCGCGCCGCTGGTGGCGACGACCTGTGCGTCTTCGATCTTCACCATCGTGCGGCGGTAACCGACCAGGGCATCGGCCTGGCCTTCGAGCAGGCGGCCGAAGGTGGCCTGCTGCACATCGGCTTGTTGCAGGGTGCCATAGGAAAACAGGGGCTCGGTGGTTGCGGGGGGCATGCGGACTCCGTTGCGCCGCCTTGCGGCGGCGCGGTGCAGAAGCTTATCCAGCGGCGAGCGTCGCCGATTCGCCGACGCTCGGCCAGCGCCGCGCCAGTTGCGCGGCGAACAACTCCGCCGCCGGGGGATACGCCGCGAAGTGCAGGAAGGGTTCGATGAACTCCAGTTCCATCAGGCGGAAGCCGTCGGCGGTCATCACCCCGTCCACGCGCACATAGGCCTGGTCGCGATAGCCCAACGCAGCCACGGCGTCGAGTGCGCGCCGGGCCGCGGCGAGAATCACCGGGTCGGGCTCGGTCAAGCTCGCGCTGCCGCCGAAATCGGTCTGCACGCGGTAGTCGCCGGCGTCGGGTTTCTTGAGCACGGCGTGGCTGTAGTGGCCGTCGAAAAACATCAGCGACCACTCGCCTTCGGCGACGATCTCGGCCATGAACGGTTGCACCAGGTAGTCGAGTTCGGGCGGCAGGGCCGCCAGGGCTTCGGCGAAGGCGGCCTCGCCGACCCGGCCGCGCACGGTATGCCAGGCGCCGCCGCTGACGGTGGGCTTGATCACCACTTCGCGTCCGGACATCGCCGCGACCGCGTCGGCGAGGGCGTCGCCGCGCGCCAACACGGTCGGGATGATCGCGACATCGCGGGCGGCGAGATCGAGCAAGTAGCGCTTGTTGCTGTTCCAACGCAGCAACGGCAGTTCGTTGGCGATCGGCAGACCGAGGGTTTCGATCTGGTCGTACCAGGCCAGGAAGTCGTCGTAGTGGCGGAAGTAGTCCCAGGTGGTGCGGACCAGGACGGCATCGAAGCGGGTCCAGTCCACGGCCGGGTCGTTCCAGACGCAGGCGACCGGCTCGATGCCGTGGCCGCGCAGGGCGTCGACGAGGCCGGCGTCGTCGGGATGGAACTCGGCGTAGACGGTCGAGGTGACCACGGCGAGCTGGAAGCCGTTCGGCGAGGCAGCGTGGGCGGCGCCGATCGCGGCACCGGGATGGATGTTCGCGTCGTCGGACGCGGTATGAGAAACGGGCATGACGCCTCCATGATCGGGAGGGCGCCCTTGTCTCGGCATCGCGGATCGAGCGTGGCGGAACGCGTCGGTTCCGTCGCAGCACCCCTCGGTCCGGACTGCGGACCGGCCCTGAGAGCGATCCGCAACTGGTGCGCGGCGCTGGTTCGACGCCGCGCGAATAGTGTTCGATAGCACAGTCGGCGCTGTCAATCGCGCGGCGATGCTTTTCGGGTAGGAGCGGCGCGAGCCGCGACCTGCGCAGCCGCGTGCGCCGACGCGGTCGCGGCTTGNGCTCCTGCCCTGAAGCCGCGGGGCTTTTGTAGGAGCGGCGTGAGCCGCGACTGCGTGGGCTCATGTCGCTGCGCATGTCGCGACTTACGTCGCTCCTACATTCCGAGCCCGAAGCGGTTCGCTCAGTAGCCCGCGGCCTGGCCGTCCTTGCGCGATTCGCTGGCGCCGACGTAGCCGCCGTGGGGATTGACCATGATCGCCTGGTAGCCGCCGTAAGGGCCGTGGGCGAAGCGCACGCTGTGGCCGCGGCGCATCAGCTCGCGCACGGTTTCGTAGGCGAAGCCGGTCTCCAGGTCGAGTTCGCCGCCGTCGCTCATGACCGTGGCCTGGCCGGCCGGTTCGGTGGAACCGTCGTGCTGCAGGCGCGGGGCGTCGCCGGCTTCCTGCAGGTTCATGCCGAAGTCGATCAGGTTGATGACGATCTGGGCATGGCCCTGCGGCTGCATCGCCCCGCCCATCACCCCGAACGACAGCCAGGGCTTGCCGTCCTTGGTCACGAAGGCGGGAATGATGGTGTGGAACGGGCGCTTGCCCGGCGCGAACGAATTGGGGTGGCCTTCCTTGAGCACGAACTGCTCGCCGCGGTCCTGGAAGATGAAGCCCAGGCCCGGCGGCGCCATGCCGCTGCCCATGCCGCGGTAGTTGGACTGGATCAGCGAGACCATCATGCCGTCGGCATCGGCGACGGTCATGTAGATGGTGTCGCCTTCGTCGAGCTCCTTCGGCGTCGCCGGCTGCACTTCGCGCAAGGCCTTGTCCATCGAGATCAGCTTGCGCCGCTGCGCGGCGTAGTCCTTGGAGATCAATTTCGCGACCGGCGATTTCGAGAACCCCGGGTCGGCGTACCAGCGCGCGCGGTCGGCGAAGGCGAGCTTCTTGGCCTCGGTGAACAGATGCAGGTGCTCGACGCTGCCGAAGCCGTAGGACTTCAGGTCGTAGGGTTCGAGCAGGTTGAGGATCTGCAGCGCGGCGATGCCCTGGCCGTTCGGCGGCAGTTCCCAGACGTCGTAGCCGCGGTAGTTGGTGCTGACTGGTTCCACCCATTCGCCGCGATGGGCGGCGAGGTCGTCGTAACTCAGGAAACCGTCGTTGGCCTTGAAGTAGGCATCGATGGTGCGGGCGATCTCGCCCTTGTAGAACGCATCGCGCCCGCTCTTCGCGATCTGCTCCAGGGTGTTGGCGAGGTTCGGGTTCTTCCACATCTCGCCGGTGCGCGGGGCGCGGCCGTCGATGGTGAACTGCTCCTTGAAGCCCGGCCACTTCGACAGACGCGGCACCGAGGCGTTCCAGTAGTAGGCGATGACCTCGTGCACCGGGTGGCCGTCGCGCGCATACCGGATCGCCGGCGCCAGGTTCTCGGCCATCGGCTTGCGGCCGAAGCGTTCGTGCAGGGCGAACCAGCCGTCGACCGTGCCGGGCACGGTGACCGGCAGCGGGCCGTGCGGCGGAATGTCCTTGAGCCCGCGCTTTTGGAACTCGGCCAGGGTCAGCGACTTGGGCGAACGGCCCGAGCCGTTGTAGCCGTAGAGCTTTTGGGTCTTCGGGTCCCACACGATCGCGAACAGATCGCCGCCGATGCCGTTGCCGGTCGGCTCCATCAGGCCGAGCGCGGCGTTGGCGGCGATGGCGGCATCCACCGCGCTGCCGCCGGCCTTCATCACGTCGAGCGCGATTTGGGTGGTCAGCGGGTGCGAGGTCGCGGCGATCGCGTGCGGGGCGTAGACCTCGCTGCGGGTGGCGAAGGCCTTGCCGCTGATGCGGTCGGCGGCGGGGGCGGACAGCGGCAGGCCGAGCGCGCAGGCCAGGGCGAGCAGCGCCAGGCCGCGGCGGGGCGCGGTGATCGGTCGGGACATGCGGTGCCTCTCCAGGTGAACCCCGACCATAACGCAGCCCGGCGACCGCGCGCCTGGGCCGAAGGTTGACCTCCCTCCCGCTCCCGTTCCTGCTTTGCTCCCCGATTCCCGATTCCCGATTCCCGATTCCCGATTCCCGATTCCCGATTCCCGATTCCCGACTCCCGACTCCCGACTCCCGACTCCCGACTCCCGAACCCTAGGGTCAACCCTAGCTCGGGCGCGTACCAGCTGTTTCTGCACAATCCGCGTCCATACGCTGCGTTCAAGTACCCAGGGGGTGGCCGCGATGAGCTTTCCAGAGTTCGACAGTGCGTTCCGTTTCGCCCAGTTGCCGAATCTGATCGATCACCTGCTGCACCCGCAGCCGTCCTCGCAACCCCTGCCGCAGGACACCGCACCACCGCTGACCCTGGCGAGCGCACCGGTCGAGCTGCCGTATTCGCCGCACGCGCCGGTCGACACCGCCGCGCAGGAGCCCTTCAGCGAGCAGCTCTACGGCCAGCAGCCGCAGAGGGCCATCGACACCTCGCTGGCCGAGCTGTCGAGCGACGTCTACAAGACCGACGGCGCCGGTACCGCCGGCTGGACCCGGCTCACCCCCGAGCAACTGCTCGACCTCAAGGGCCCGGACGGCAAGCCGGCCGGCATCGACCCGGCCTCGCTGGAGACCGAGGGCACCGGCTTCCGCGCCGCGGTCTACACCAACAACAACGGCCAGTACGTGGTCGCCTTCGCCGGCACCAACGGCTTCAGCCCGTTCGGCGACGGCGACATCGCGAACGACGTCGGCCAGGGCCTGGGCTTCGAGACCAGTCAGTACAAGCAGGCGGTCGCCCTGGCGAAGGAAGCCGAGGCTGCGTTCGGCGACAACGTCGTGTTCACCGGCCACTCGCTCGGCGGCGGCCTGGCCTCGACCGCGGCGCTGGCCACCGGCAACACCGCGGTGACCTTCAACGCCGCCGGTCTCAGCAACGACACCTTGCGCGACCTCGGCTTCAGCCCGCACGACGCGCGCTCGCAGGCCGAGGACGGCCAGATCCGTCGCTACAACGTCGACGGCGACCCGCTGACCGGCGTGCAGCAGAGCGTCGAGGTGCTCAACGGCACACCCGATGCGGTCGGTTACGAGCTCAACCTCAAGCATCCGGAAGGCTGGCCGAACGTGCTCAGCGCGCACGGCGCCGCGACCGTGATCGAGGCGATGAAGACCCAGACCCCGACGCCGACCGAGAGCATCGAAGGCGACGAACTCGGGGTCCTCGACCGCATGGCCGAGACCGGTTCGGAAACCGCGATCGACCTGCTGGGCGACGGCGCCCAGGAACTGATCGACCTCGGCGTCGACGCCTTCAACGTCGGCTACGATTTCGGCGGCGACCTCGACGGCGTGATCAACAACGAATACGCCGACGGCCGCTACATCGACGGCACCCTCAAGCTCACCGGCGACCTCGCCGAGGGCACCTTGAATCTGGCTGGCGACGTCGGCCGCGGCGGCTTCAACCTGGTCGGCGACGTCGCCGAAGGCAGCGGCGAACTTGCCGGCGGCCTGATCCGCGACCTCGGCGAATACGTCGGCCTCAAGGATGCCGGCGACACTCTCGGCGGCTGGATCGAGGACGGCGGCCAGATCCTCGGCGATGTCGCCGAAGGCGCCGGCGAGCTGACCGAGATCGTGTTCGATGGCCTGGGCACCGCGACCGAGGCCACCCTCGACTTCGCCGGCGATGTCGCCGAAGGCACGGCCAAGGTCCTCGACGACGTCGGCAGCTTCCTCAATCCCTTCGACTGAGGCGCGGACGCGAGCGTGGCGACGGCGTGGGCGCGCCCACGGCGGCGGGCTGCGTGGTCGCGTCTGCCCGTGAACGGCACCGCCTTCTCTTATCCGCCGGCGCGGCTGCGTTACGATCCGGCCATCCGACCACGGTCGTCTTCCAGAGCAGGCGCCTCGTCATGAACTTTCCGCATCTGAACCCGCGCGGCGCGGCCTCGCGCGTGATGGCCGCCGCCATCGTGCTTATGCTGTCGGTCTGCACGGCGTGTGCAGGCCCGGGAAACCGATCGATGCAAGCCAGCGAAGTCTTCCCCGACGTGCGCAGCGCCGAACTGGCCGAGGCCGCGGCGGACGGTAATGCCGCGCGCGTGCGCGAGCTCGCCGCCGCCGGCGCCAACCCGAACGCGCGCGGCGCCAAGGGCACCACCCCGTTGCAGTGGGCGCTGTATCACCACAGCAGCGCCGGCCTGGAGGCCTTGCTGGGCGTCGGCGCCGACCCGGCGGTCGGCAGCGACGACGGCATGACCGTGATGCACCTGGCGGCGATGGCCAACGACCCGCGTTACCTGCGGGTGCTGCTGGATCGCGGCGCCAACCCGGACACCCCGAACACCGTCACTCAGGCCACCCCGCTCGCGGCGGCGCTGATGGGCGAGCGCGCCGACAACTTCAAGGCCCTGCTCGCCGCCGGCGCCAAGCCCGACCTGGCCGACCGCATGGGCAACACCCCGTTGCACCAGGCCGCCAAGGTCAACGAATTCGGCCATGCCCTGACCTTGTTGCAGGCCGGCGCGAGCCCGAACGCCCGCAACGTGCAGGGCGCGAGTTTTCAGCGTTTCATGTTCATGACCCCAGAGAAGGTCCTCAACGGCCAGACCCGCCGCGAGCGCGAAGCGGTGATCGAATGGCTGCGCGAGCACCAAATCCCGATCGAGGATGCGCAGGCGAAGTAGGGCGTTGGGGTAACAGCAACAGTAACGGCAACAGCAACAGCAACAGCAACAGCAACAGCAAATCCCCCGCGCTGTAGACACGAGCGACCCCGGCGCTGCGCCGGGCGCCACCCCCTTTGTCAAAGGGGGCGAATCAACACGCTTGTTCGGAAGGTCTTGAGGCGATCGTCGCTGCCGGTGCAACGGCAACGGCAAATCCCCTGCGCTGTAGGCACGAGAGACTTCGGCGTTGCGCCGGGCGCGGCCCCTTTGTCAAAGGGGCGAGTCAACACGCTTGGTCGAAAGGTGTAGAGGCGATCGTCGCTGCGGCTGCGCCTATCGCTGCCGCCGCCCGCGCCGCACCCTCCGCAACTGCCGCTCCCCCCCTTTGGAAAAGGGGGGCAGGAGGGGTGCTCTTGGCGTTCTCATCCGGCCCAGCACCACGCTCGATTCAGCGCGGCAGTCGCCGCAAACGCTCGAGCGCGGTTTCCAATTCGCTGAGCACCGCCAGCAACGATGCCCAGTCTTCGTTGTGCGCGGCCTGCTCGACGGCCTGCGCGGCCTCGCCGAGTTCGTGGGCTCCGATGAGGGCCGCGGCGCCCTTGATGCGATGGGCCTGACGGCGCACGCCGGCGAGGTCGCCTTGCGTGCGCGCATTCTGCAACTCGGCCAGGTCTTGGCGAGTGACGACGAGGAAGTCGTCGAGCACCTCGGCGGTATCGCTGCCGCTGTCGCTCAGCAGGTGCTGCAGCACCTCGCCGTCGAGTACGCGTGCGCGTTCGTCGCTCGCCAGCGCCGGCGAGGTGCCCGGCGGCGGCACGGTGTGCGGCAACCAGCGCTGCAGGGTGGCGGCCAGGCGCGCGACCGCGACCGGCTTGACCAGGTAGTCGTCCATGCCTGCGGCCTGGCAGGCCTCGGCTTCGCCTTTCAAGGCCGACGCGGTCAGGGCGACGATCGGGGTGCGCGGCAGGCCGTCGCGCGTTTCCTGTTCGCGCACCGCGCGAGCCAAGCCGTAGCCGTCCAGGCCGGGCATGTGCACGTCCGACAGCAGCAGGGCATAGCGCCCGCTGCGCCAGCGCTGCAGACCTTCCTGGCCGCTGCTGGCGGCTTCGCTGGCATACCCGGCGAGGGCGAGCTGGCGCGCGATCACCAACCGGTTGGTCGGGTGGTCGTCGATCAGCAGGATCAGGCTGCGTTCGCGCTCGGCGGTGGCGAGGTCGGGCAGCGGACGCGCGACCAGTGCCGTCGCCTCGGCATCGCCGACGGTCGAGGCACGCAGTTCCGAAACCGGCGCCCGCGCCAGGGCGACGCGCAAGCGCATGCTCGTGCCAACGCCGGGCGCGCTTTCCATCGTCACATCGCCGCCCATCAGTACCGCCAGGCGCCGGCAGATCGCCAGGCCGAGGCCGGTGCCGCCGTAGCGGCGGGTGGTGTCGCCGTCGGCCTGACTGAAAGGTTCGAACAAACGCTGTTGTTGCTCGGCGCTGACGCCGATGCCAGTGTCGCTGACGCGCAGACACAAGGCATCGCGGGCTTCGTCGTCGCCGTCGGCGGGGACCGGACCGAGGTATTCGAGCGCGACCTCGATGCTGCCGCGCTCGGTGAACTTGACCGCGTTGGAGAGGAAATTGCCGAGGATCTGGCGCAGGCGCAGGGCGTCGGCGTAGTGCGCCGGGGCGATGCCGGCGTCGATCCGGCAGCTCAGGGTCACGCCGCGGCTGGCGGCGGCGCCGACGAAGCCGGCCATCGTGCTGCGCACCAGCGCCGGCAGGTCGACCGCCTCGGTGACGATCTCCAGGCGTCCGGCTTCGATCTTGGAGAAGTCGAGGATGCCGCCGATGATTTGCAGCAGCGATTGCGACGACTGCTCGATCACGTCGAGGGCGCGGCGTTGCTCGGCGTCCAGGCGCGAATGCGCGAGCACCTCGATCATGCCGGTGACGCCGATCATCGGGGTGCGGATCTCGTGGCTCATCGCCGCCAGGAACGAGGACTTGGCGCGGTTGGCGTCCTGGGCGCGCGCTTCGCTGGCGCGCAGTTCGCGTTCGAGCCGCTTGAGCGCGCTCAGGTCGGCGGCGATCAGCAGCAGGCCCGGTGCGTCTTCGTCTTCGTGGGTGGCCGACACTGCGACCAGCGCCGGCACCCAGGTGCCGTTGCGGTGGCGCAGGCGGGTTTCGCGCGGCGCGGCGTTGGCCAGGGCGAGCTCGCGCAAGGCGGTCCAGTCGGCGCGTACGCTTTGGCCGGTCTGCGCGCTCAACTCGCTCGCCAAGGCCTGTAAGGCGCGCGGTTCGAACACGGTGTGCAGGCGTTCGTGGCCGATCACCTCCCGCGCGCTGACCCCGAGCAGGCGTTCGGCGAAGGGATTGACCAGGGTCAGGCAGCCCTCGCCGTCGACGGCGAGGATGGCGATCTGCGCCGAATCCAACAGCGAACGCTGGAAGCGCTCGCGCTGCTCGAGTTCTGCGCGGGTGCGTTCGTTGCGGATCAACTGCCCGGTCAGTTCGGTCTCGAAGCCGAGCACGTCGCGGCGCATGTCGATGAAGGCCTGCATGACCGCGCCGAGTTCGCCGGCCGGCAGCTCGCCGGGCTCGGCGGTGTAGTCGTGCTCGCGCATGCGCCGCGCCAGCCAGGTCAGGCGGTCGATGCCGCGCGAGGCGTTGCGCAGGATGCGCCGGCCGATCAGCGCCGCGGTGGCCAGGGCGAACAACGACAAAGCGATTCGGATCAGGCTGACCCGCTCGCTGCGGACGATGTCGGCGCGCACCACGCTGTCGGCCTGGACCAGCTTGAGGTCGGACAGCAGTTGCAGGCGTTGGGTCAGCGGGTCGACCGCCGGGTACAGGCGTTTGTCGGCGAATTGGCCCAGTGCGCGGATGTCGCGATGGCGCAGGATCGCGCGCAGCTCGGCCGCGGCGGCGTCGGCGGTGCGGCGGGCCTGGGCGGCGGCGTGCAACTGCGCGCGCTCCTCGGCCGAATGCGGCAAGGCCTGCAGGCGCGGCCAGGCCTGGTCGACGCGGCGCTGGGCGCTGTCGACGCGTTGCAGGCCTTCGTCCCAGTCGACCAGGTAGTTGCGCACGCGGAACGTGGTGTCGACCACGTCCAGGCCGTAGCCGTCGGACACGGTCTTGATCAGGCGCAGGCCGAGCAGGGCGTCGTCCTGCAAGGTCTGCAGGGTGCGGCGCGCGCGGTATTGCTCGATCTCGTCGATCACCAGCACGCTGGCGCCGGTGAGCAGGAACAGGCCGAACAGCCCCCACAACTGGTGGCGGATGCTGAAGCGGTCGAGCCAGGCGAACACCGCGCGCCTCAATGTTCGGGCCGGCGCCAGCGGCCGAGCAGGGCCGGCAACTCTTCGCCGGGCACCGCGTCGCCGATCAGCCGGCCCTGGGCGATCGCGCAGCCCAGTTCGGCCAGCATCTGCCAGTCCTCGACCGTTTCCACGCCTTCGGCGACCGCGTCCAGGCCGAGCTTGCGCGCCAGGTCGAGGCTGGCCTCGACCACCGCGCGCTTGCGCGGCTGTTGGTTGGCGCCGGCGATGAATTCCTGGTCGATCTTCAATTCGGTGAACGGCACCTGCGAGAGTTGCGACAGCGACGACCAGCCGGTGCCGAAGTCGTCGATCGACAGGCCGAAGCCCTTCAGGCGCAGGCGCGCGAGCACGCCGAGTCCGCGCGCGGCGTCGGCGATCAGCGAGCTTTCGGTGAGTTCGAGCACGACCTCGGCCGGGTCGACGCCGGCCTCGCGGACGATGCGCTGATAGCGGTCGGCGGCGCCGGCATCGTCGAGGGTCGAGGCGGAGACGTTGACCGACAGTTTCAGGCGCAGCCCGCTGCGGTCCCACTGGCGTTTCCAGCGGCAGGCCTGGGCGAGCATCTGTTCGGTGAGTTCGTCGACCAGGTCATCGTTTTCCAGCAACGGCAGGAAATGCTGCGGCAGCACCACGCGGCCGTCGCTGCGGGGCCAGCGCGCCAACGCCTCGACGCCGATCGCCCGCCCATTGCCGAGTTCGACCTGCGGTTGGAACCACGGCACGATCTCGCCGGCGGCCAGCGCCGCGCGCAGGCTGTCGAGGCCGATCTCGCCGGGGTCGTCGTCGGCGACCGCGGCGGCGACCAGTTCCAGGCCGGCCAGGGCCTGGGAGAGTTTGCTCCGGGTCAGCGGTTTGGGCACCGCCTCCAGCACGCGCAGGCCGCAGGCGCGGGCCATGGTCTGGACGGTGTGCAGCAGGGCCGCGTCGAGCGCGCTGACCACCAGAATCGCGCGAGCCAAGTGCTCGCGGGCTAGGTGGTCGATGAATTCGATGCCGTCCATGCCCGGCATGTCCAGGTCGACCAACACCACGTCCGGCACCTGCGCCAGCGAGCGCAGCAGGCGCAGCGCGGAGGCGCCGTCGCCGGCCTCGTGCAGGCGGGCGACGCCGAGTTCGGACAGCAGGCGCAGCGCCATGCGGCGTTGGAAGCCGTGGTCTTCGACCACCACAACGCTCAGTAGCGAAAGGGACATCCGATCCTCGGCTGCGACGGCGCATCGACAGACCGACGTCGTCGAGCGAACGCGCGGCTGTGGACGGCCGACTGTAGCCGTGTAAGGAGTCCAACGGAAACAACGGCGACGAACGGTCGCGGTTGCGGTCCTCGCCACGAAAAAGCGGCGCGGCATNCAGGCCGGGCGAGGCGCCCGGCGCGGTCTTGCGCGGCCTTACGGCCAGCGCGGCGGGTTCTCGGCCCAGGCCTGTTGCACCTGGGCGAGGGTGGCGCGGTCGCTGTCGCGCCACGCCGGCAGCAGCTCGGCGTAACGCGAGCTGTCGCGCCACAGGTCCGGTTCGCTGCGCACCGCGGCGGCATACCACTCCACCGCTTCGTCCTTGCGTCCCAACGACCACAGCGCGACCGCGTAGGTCGGCGGCATCCATGCGGCGCTGACGTTGCGCGCGCCGTGCAGGGTCACCCAGTACTTGAACGCTTCTTCGTGGGCGCCGAGGTGGTACAGATCCCAGGCGTAGTTCCACATGATCGCGCGCCAGTAGGTGCTGCCGCTGTCGATCTCGCGCAGCGCCCGCCCGTACAACTGGCGGCCCAACTCGACCCGGCCGCCTTCCATGGCCAGGTGCGCGAGCTGCGCGGCCTCGGTCGGCGCGTGCGCCTTGCGTTCGATGATCTTGGCCAGCCGTTCCATGGCTGCGTCGCCGTTCTCTTTGATCGCGACCACCGGCTTGGTGGTCTGAGCGTCGGCGTCGAAGTAGAACTCGCCCGGCTTCGACAGGGCCTGGGCGCCGGCGGAGCCGGATACCACGGCGGCGGCGAGTGCCGCAGCCAACAACAACTTGCGAATAGGCATGTTTGTAGATCCCCCTGGAACCCCTACATGCTAACCGCTGCGATGCACAATCCATGAATCCGCGCACATAATTTATTTGACGCAAGCGGGCGAATAGCGTGATACGGACGGGCGGCATCGCTCGCTTGCGGCCGGGTCGGCCATCCCCGGCGCGGGTACGCTCGGGCAAGGACGGGCAGCGGCGGTCAGTGGGCGAGCGCTCCGCCGCGGTCGCCGCGGCGGAGCGAAGGGCGCCTGACCGGGTCAGTTCGCGGCCGGGCGTAGGGTCACGCGGTCGAGCGCCCACAGCGGGTCGTGGCCGCCGCTGGCGAACACGAAGCACAGGTCGTGGCGGCCGGCGAGCTTCGGCAGGGTCGCCTGCAGCGTGCTCAGGCCGTCCGAACGCTTGGCCTCGGCCAGCGGCAGGCGCGCGATCGGTGCGCTCTTGCAGTCGTCGACGCGCACTTCCAGGGCGCCGCCGAGTTCGGCCTTGCGGGTCACGATGTTCTTGGTGTCGTGCCAGAGCTGGAAGTTGTAGGGCACCTGGCCGACCCGGACCTCGATCCGGCCGACCCCGTCGAGGCGGGCGCCTTCGTAGATCCAGCAGGGGTCGATCAGGTTGGTGGTCAGCGAGGCGCGGGCGCCGTCGCCCTTGCCTTCGATCGCGGCGTCGTCCTCCAGGCGCAGGTTGTAGCCCTCGCGGCAAGGGCGCAGGCCGGCGCTGGTGCGGGTGCTCAGGTCGGACAGGTCGCGGGCGCTGAAACGGCGCGGCGCGGAAATCGCCTTGCCGTCGACGAAGGTGGTCGCCACCACGTCCAGCGGCAGGGTCGCGGCGAGCGGTTGCCGGTACAGCGGAGCGTCGACGCCCGGCTCCTGGCCGTCGGTGCGGTAGCGGATCTCGCCGAAGCCGGTCTGGTTGCTCAGCGCCAGCTTCGGCGCGGCGCCGTCGGCGCCGTCCTCGACCTTGAACTTGACCGCGAACGCGACGTCGGAGGCCTTCACGTCCTGGGCGCGGTAGCGCGCCATCTGCGCGGCCAGGCGTTGCTGGAAGTCGTTCCAGTCGATCCGCGCCTGCGGCGACCACACCACTTCGGCCAGGGCGTCCAGGCGCGGGTACAGCGCGGTCTGGATGCGCTCGAAGCTGCGGCGGTGCTCGCTCCACAGGTTGGCCTGGGCGCCGAGCACGTGCTTGCTCTGGGCCGCGTCGAGCTCGGGCGGCACCACCGAGAACTGATAGAAGTCGCGCAGGGTGCTGATCGGGAAGCGTCCGCTCGGCTCGTCGTCGCGATCGCTCTGGACGTAGTCGAGGTAGAGCTGGCGGTCGGGCGCGACGACCACGTCGTGGCCTTCGCGCGCGGCCTCGACTGCGCCCTTGGTGCCGCGCCAGGACATCACCGTCGCGCTCGCCGGCAGCTTGCCGCCTTCGAGGATCTCGTCCCAGCCCAGCAGGATGCGGTCGTGCTTCTGCAGGTGGCCGGCGATGCGGCCGACGAACCAGCTCTGCAGCGCCATCTCGTCCTTGAGGCCGAGCGACTTGATCTTGGCCTGCACGCTCGGCGAGGCGATCCACTGGTCCTTGGCCGCTTCGTCGCCGCCGATGTGGATGTAGCGCGACGGGAACAACCCGGCGACTTCATCGAGGACGTTTTCGAGGAAGCCGAAAGTCGAATCGTCGACGCCGTACAGATAGGTGTGCACGCCCCAGTCCGGCGACACCGGCGGCGCCTTGCGTACGACGTCGGTGACGCCGAGCTCGGGATAGGCGGCGATCGCCGATTGCGCATGGCCGGGCATTTCGATTTCCGGGACCACGGTGATGTGGCGCTCGGCGGCGTAGCGCACGACGTCGCGGATCTGCTCCTGGGTGTAGTAGCCGCAATAGGGCTTGGGCTTGCCCTCGGCATCGCGGCCGGCGGCGCCGGCGAGGATGCGGCAACCGCCGACCTCGGTCAGGCGCGGGTACTTCTTGATCTCCACGCGCCAGCCCTGGTCGTCGGTGAGATGCCAGTGGAAGGTATTGAGCTTGTGCAGCGCCATCTGGTCGAGCACCGACTTGACCTCGTCGACGCTGCGGAAGTGGCGGGCGACGTCGAGCATCAGGCCGCGCCAGACGAAACGCGGGGCGTCGTCGATGCGCTGCGCGGCGATGCTCGCCGCGCCCTTGCCGCCGTCGGCGGTGGCCAACTGCCACAGCGTGACCGCGCCGTAGAACAGGCCGGCCGCGGCGCGCGCCTGCACGCGCACGCCGTCGCGGCCGATCTCCAGCGTGTAGGCCTCGTCGCCGCTGGCGGCGGACTTGGGGTCGAGCGCGAACACGATCGCATCGGCGCCGGGCTTGCCGCCGCTGTCGATGCTCGGCGCGAAGCCGCGCAGCTGCTGCACGCGTGCGGCGAAATCCTCGGCGACGCGGCGCGCGGCGGTGTCGTCGGCGGCGACCACCAGACGCGTCTGCGGCCCGAACACGAACCGCCCTTCGCCGGCGACGACTTGCGCCGGGCGCGGGATCACCGCGCTCGCATGCGCGGCGATCGCCGGCTCGGCGCCGCTCGCGGCGGTGGAGGTGGCGTCGGCTGAGCCGGCGCCGGCCGAGGTAGAGCCGGCCGACGGGGTCGTGTTCTGGCAGGCGGCCAGTCCGATCGCCGCGGCGCTGGCCAGGGCCAGGTTCCAGGCGGTACGCGTTTTCATCGTTGCGCTGCTCCGTTCGTGGCCGGCGTGCGTGGAGGCGCGCCGGCGGTGTCAGTGTGCGGTGCTCAATGCGGCGAAGCCCGGCAGGGTGAGTGCCGGGCTTCGGATGCGAGATGCCGACGGGATCGTGGCGATCCCGGCGACGTGGCCACGCGTCCGGCCTAGCGGCCGGCGCGTGCGTGTTGCGGTGCGGATCAGAAGTTGAACCGGAACGCGGCCATGTAGCGACGGCCGCTGTGGTAGGTACCGACCGGCTTGCTCTTGCTGCCGGAGTACTGCACGTATTCCTCGTCGAGGATGTTCATGGCGTCGAACGACAAGGCCATGTTCTCGTTGAACTTCCAACCCACGCTGGCGCCGAGTTCGGAGTAGGCGTCGACGCTCGCCGGCGCTGCGCCGGCCACGTAGCCGCCGGCCAGGTAATGGCTGCGCCAGTTGTACGACAGGCGCAACGTCAGCGGGCCGTTCTCGTAGTACGGGCTGATCGCGACGCTGTCGCGCGACTGGTACGGCAGCGGGTCGCCGGTGTTGTTTTCGCCGTCGGCGTAGGTGTAGTTCGCGGTCAGGCCGAAGCCGGTGTCGGCGAACGGCTGCTGGTAGCTGACGTTGAAGCCCTTGACCTTGCCCTTGCCGGCATTGCGCGGACGCTGGATGTCGTAGTCGCAATAACCGTCCGCGGTGCAGCCGTGGAAACCGACCAGGGTGGTGTCGAACACGACCCGGTTGGTGTCGCGGATCGAGTTGTACTGGCGTTCGATCCGGGCCGCGCTGTCGATGTAGTTGGAGATGTCCTTGTAGAAGACCGACGCCGCCAGCACCGACTGTTCGGCGAAGTACCACTCGGCCGACAGGTTGAAGTTGGTCGACTCGTACGGCGACAGGTCGGCGTTGCCGCCGCTGCCGTTATACGTGGTGTCGTTGAGGAAGGTGTTGTTGACCATCTGGTTGTACGGCGCCCAGGCGATCACCTTGGCCGCGGCGAAACGCAGCAGCACGTCGTTGCCGGTGTCGTAGACCACGTTCAGCGACGGCAGCACGAAGTCTTCCTTCTTCGACTTGGTCTGCCACTTGCCGGCCAGGTTGTCGAGCGAAGGCGCGCCGCCGTAGACGAAGCCGCTGGCGTCGGTCTTGGATTCGACGTAACGCAAACCGAAGTTGCCGCGCCAGGCGCCGCTGGCGAAGTCGGCCTGCACATAGGCCGCGGTGTTGGTCTGTTCCAGCGCCCAGGTGTTGTTGAGGAAGCCGGCCGGGTCGGGGTTGGCGAAGTTCAGCGGGCTGCCCTTGACCCAGTCGAGCACGTTGCCGCGGCCGACCTGGATGTGGCGCCCGTGGTCGTTGCTGAAGCCACGGATGTCGGTCAGGCCGACGGTGCCGACATCGGCCAGCGTGCCGCGGTTGACCGGGCCGTAGATGTTGAGCTCGAAGGACTCTTCATGCTTGGCGCGACGCACGCCGAACTGGAGGTTGTTGAACACGCTGTCGAACTCGACGTTGAAGTCGACTTGTCCGTAGGTGTCCTTGCTCTCGGTCGAGAACACGCCGTTGTTGCCCATCCAGCCGTTGACCAGGCCGCCCGACGGACCCCAGTTGGCCGGATTGCGCGCGGCGTCGGGGTTGTCGAAGGTGATGCCGCGGTCGATGTCCCAGCTGAAGCCGCCGTTGTAGACCGGCTCGATGAAGTACTGGGCGAGGTGCTTGTTCTCGGACTTGCTGCTGCCGATCTGGCCCTTGAAGCCCCAACCCTCGCCGTCGAACGCGGTGCGCAGGTCGATGCCCTTGGTCTCGACTTCCGACTCGCGCACGTTGTTGTCGTACAGCACCGTGCCGCCGGTGGCATCGGCGTTGGCGTTGGAGTGGCCGCTGGTGACCACGCCGTTCTTCGCATCGCCGAGGCGGTTGACCGCGGCGACGGTACCGTCGTTCCAGGTCAGGAAGCTGTACAGCGACTGGTTGTAGTTGTCGAAGTTTTCCTTGATGTACAGGCCGCTGAGGTTGAACTCCCACTCGTCGCTCGGCTTGAACTGCAGGTTGACCACGGCGCTGTCGCGCTTGCGGTGCTGCTGGAACCAGGCGGCGTTGATCGAGTTCGGCACTTCCGCGTTCGGGTCGAGACCGGCGCGTGCGGCGTTGGTGAAGGTCGAGGCCTTCGCGTAGCCGAAGATTTCCAGGCCCTGGCGATCGACCTGCTCTTCGTAGTGCTGCGCGGCGACCGAGACGCCGAAGGTTTCTTCCGGGTTCTTCCAGCTGTACAGCAGCGACGCGCTCGGGCGGCCCTTGCTGCCCTGGTCGCTGTAGTTGTAGCTGACCGATCCGGCGACGGAGTTGGCGTCCATGTCGAGCGGCTGGCGGGTGTGCATGAGCACGGTGCCGCCGAGGCTGCCTTCGGTGATGCGCGCTTCCGACGACTTGATGATCTCCAGGCGGCCGAGGATTTCCGGCGCGAGCAGGGTGTAGTCGAAGCCGCGGTTCGGCTGTTCGCCGTACAGCCAGATCGCCTGCGCGACCGGATGGCCGTCGAGGAAGGTCAGGTTGAGGCTGGGATCGGTGCCGTCGATGCTGACCCGCTCGCCCTGGCCGAAGCGGCGATCGAGAGTGACGCCGGGAATCTGCGACATCGCTTCGGCGACATTGGTGTTGGCGAACTTGCCGATGTCCTCGGCGGTGATCGCTTCCGACACGGTCACGTTGGCTCGCTTGGTATCCAGCGACTTTTCCAGGCTCGCACGGATGCCGGTGACGACGACGGTATCGAGCTCGGTGGCTTCCGACGATGCGGACGGGCTCGTTGCTGCCTGGGTGTCCTGGGCGGCCGCCAGGCCCGAACCGATACAGGTCAGGACCGCGACGATGCTGGCTGACAGGATGCTCTTGCGCGCTTTCATTAACTGTTCCTCCCTCGGGCGGTGATGGCTCGGCGATCGACCGGGGAAAGCCGGTTCGTCGCGAAGTCCGGTTTGTCTTGTCTTGTTTGTCTTGATGCAGCCGGTCGCGGCGACGCCGTTTCCGGTTTCGGTGTTGCCGCCTTCGATGCGAGGCCGCGGTTTCGCGCACGCGCCTTGCGCGCGTGCGCCTGAGGCCTTGCGCCTACTGCGTTTTTTGTTGGCGATTCGCCGGCGCCGTCGCGCCATCGCCGGGTTCGCTTTCCTGCGGGCCCTGCTCGTACTGGCCCGGCTCGTACCGACCGTGCTCCAGATACCAGCTCGCCGCACCGATCACGCCGAGCCGTTCGTTCTCGATCAGCCGCACCGGCACGCGTTCGAGCACCGGACGCATCGCGCCCTTGTCGAGCATGCGGGCGTGGAATTCGCTCTCGGGCACGAAGTCCTTGAGCTGGGGCAGGATGCCGCCGGCGATGAACACCGACTTGGCGCCGCTGATCACGGCCAGATCGCCGATCACGCTGCCGAGCAGCGCGCAGAACGTCAGCACCGCTTCGCGCGCGATCGCTTCGCCGCGACGCGCCGCTTCGGTGATCGCAGCCGGCGCCCGCAGCGACGGCTCGACGCCGTTGAGCGTGCACAGCGCGCTATACAGATTGACCAGGCCGGGACCGGAGACGAAGTGCTCGGTCGGCACGTGGGTTTGGCCGCGTTGCTGGGCCAGGCTCAGCATTTCGACTTCGCGCGAATTGCCCGGCGCGAAGGCGGTGTGGCCGGCTTCGGTCGGCAGCACCACGGTGGTCTTGCCGTGCGGAATGCGCACCGCCGCGCCGAGGCCGGTGCCGGGGCCGATCACCAGTACCGGGCCGGGCGTCGACTCGCTGACGCCGGGCGTGAGCAGGGTCGAATCGTTCGGCGCCATGCACTGGGCGGCGTTGGCGTTGGCCTGGAAATCGTTGATGAACAGCACCTGGCGCAGGCCGAGCTCGCGGCGCAGTTCCGACAGCGAGATCCGCCACGGCAGGTTGGAATTGATGACCTGGTCGTCGAGCACCACGCCGGCGCAGGCGATCACCACGTGATCGACGCCGACACCGTTGCTGGCGATGAACTCGGCCAGGATCGCGGCCAGGCTCGGGTAATCGGCGCAGACGTACTTGCGGTGAGCGAGCACGGTCACGGTGGACTCGCCGCCGTTGCCGGGGCGGACCAGGCCGACACGGGTATGAGTGCCGCCGACGTCGGCGGCGATGAACTGGGGCGTGGCCGTATTCAGCCGTGCAGCCGCGCTCATGCGCAGGCTCCGGCGACGGCCGTCGCTACGCCGGCGTGTGTGTTCATGATGCGTCCCCGCAAGGACATCGACGACGTCCCGTTCCATTCCCACTGCATGCGCCCTCCGCGGCTGCCGGTGTGTTTCCCCTTGGCGGCGCCGAGAGTGCTCTGGGTTTGACAACGTTGTCAACAAGTTCGCGCCAATGTGTCTCCCAGGCCTCAAAACCGTGTTTCGCTGCCCGGAATATTGATGCGCCGCAACATGGCGGCGCGCGCGCAAGATCACGGTTTGGCGGGCTTCTTGGCCATGCGACTGGTATGCGGGAGCGACTTGTGACAACGTTGGGCCGACGCTTGTCGTGCCGGTCATCCGGATGACCAGCGGGACGTGGCGGGCGGTACCCGCCGCTCTGGGAGGGGAGTCTCATGTCGGTTTCCAACGCCAGCGCTCGGCCGCGTCACCTGGGTTCGATCGCGATCATCGGCGCGCTGTTCTTCGTGTTCGGTTTCGTCACCTGGCTCAACGGGCCGCTGATCACCTTCGTCAAATACCGGTTCGAGTTGAACGACTTCAACGCGTTCCTGGTACTGACGGTGTTCTACCTGTCCTACCTGTTCCTGGCCCTGCCGGCGTCGAGCATCCTCAAGCGCACCGGCATGAAGAAAGGCATGTCGCTGGGTCTGTTCGTGATGGCGATCGGCGCCTTCGCCTTCGGCGAATTCGTCTTGCGCGGTTCCTACCCGGGCGCGCTGGCCGGACTGTTCACCATCGGCGCGGGCCTGGCGATCCTGCAGACCGCGGCCAATCCTTACATCAGCATCCTCGGCCCGATCGAAGGCGCGGCGCAGCGCATCGCGGTGATGGGCATCTGCAACAAGATCGCCGGTGCGCTGGCGCCGTTCGCGTTCGCGACCCTGGTGCTGGCCGGCATCAACAAATTCGATGCGCAGCTCGCCGCGGCGACCCCGGCCGGCCGCCAGACCCTGCTCGACGAATTCGCCGCGAAAGTGCACGTGCCTTACGTCGCCATGGCCGGCGTGCTGGCCTTGCTGGCGGTGCTGTTGCTGCGCTCGCCGCTGCCGGAAATCCGCGCCGAAGACGTCAACGCGACGCCGGCCGACAGCGGCGGCGTCGACAAGAAGGGCCTGGCGCATTACCCGCACGTCTGGCTCGGCGCCTTGTGCATCTTCGTCTACGTCGGCGCCGAAGTGATGGCCGGCGACGCGATCGGCACCTATGGCGCGGCCCTGGGCCTGCCGCCGAGCGAGACCAGCTTCTTCACCACCTTCACCCTGATCGCGATGCTGGTCGGCTATCTGGTCGGGCTGGTGGTGATTCCGCGTTTCGTCAGCCAGCAGAAATACCTGGCGATCTCGGCCGTGCTCGGCATCGTCTTCACCGTCGGTGCGTTCTTCACCAAGGGCTATGTCTCGGTCGGCTTCGTCGCCGCGCTGGGCTTCGCCAACGCGATGATGTGGCCGGCGATCTTCCCGCTCGCGATCGAGGGGCTGGGGCGTCTGACCGAGCGCGGTTCGGCCCTGCTGGTGATGGGCATCGCCGGCGGCGCGGTGATCCCGCAGCTGTTCGCCGCGCTCAAGCAGCACTTCGATTTCCAACTGGTGTTCCTGCTGCTGATGGTGCCCTGCTACCTGTACATCCTGTACTTCGCCAAGGCCGGGCATAAGGTCGGCCTGGCTCATCGGGCCACGGCTGCGGGCACCGCCTCGGCCGCGGTCTCGAACTAAGGGCCTTTCGGGCGCGGTTCCCCTTGTGCGTTAACTCGTACGAGGGGAATCCGGCGGGCTCGGCGTGGGCGTGCCGAGCCTGCGCATCGGGTGACCGGCGCCAGCGCCGGCCACCCCGCGCTGGGCGGGTTCAGCCAGCCGGCTGAAGCAGTTCCCCCGCCCGCTCTGTCGAAGAGGGGAGCGGGTGCCCGGTCTGCCTTCTCAGGTGCGGCGCCGCTGCCGGCCTGCAACCGCCCTCGTGCCCGAACGAGCGGTCAATTTTTCACCGTCGAATCGAAAACCCGCCATCAGTCGCAATCGCCGCTGGCCGCTGCGACGACGCTTCGGTATCGTGCACACAATGAATGCGCCGCCTCCCCACGCCGGCGCGGTCGCGCCTACGGGTGCGTCGACCGCGCGCGCGCTGCGTTACCTGATCCGTGTACCTCTGCTCCTGTGGCATGTGCTCGTCCATCTGCCGCTCGTGCTGCTGCTGACCACGCCCTTGACCACCCGCATCCCGGTCGGCGGCGGCGAAACCCTGGGCCATCGCCTGATCCGCGCCTGGTCGGCCGGGTTGATGCACGTGTTCGGTTTCCGCCTGCGCCGCGTCGGCACGCCGCTGCCGGGCGCGACCTTGTTCGTCGCCAACCACGTCAGCTGGATCGACATCGAGACCCTGCACAGTCAGCGCATGATGGGTTTCGTGGCCAAGCGCGAGATCGAGAGCTGGCCGGTGGTCGGCTGGCTGGCAGCGCGCGGCGAGACCATCTTCCACCACCGCGGCAACACCGAATCGCTCGGCGGCGTGCTGCACGAGATGCTCGCGCGCCTGCGCGCCGGGCGCTCGGTCGGCGTGTTTCCCGAAGGCGGCACGCGCGGCGGCGGCGAAATCGGCCCCTTCCATGCGCGCATCTTCCTCGCCGCGGTCGAGGCCAACGTGCCGGTGCAGCCGGTCGCGCTGCGCTACGGCGAGCGCGGCAACGCCCAGTCGGTGGTCGCCTTCCAGGGCAAGGAAAGCTTCTTCGCCAACTTCCTGCGCCTGCTCGGCGAACCCGGCTGCGTGGCCGAGATCCATTTCCTGACCCCGATCGGTCCCGGCGAAGCCGATGGCCGCCGCCGCATCGCCGACCTGGCGCGGCAGCGCATCGTCGAGGCGATGGCGAGCTGAGGCCATGCTGACCGCCGCCGACTACGCGCCTCCACGCTGGCTGAGGAACGCGCACGTGCAGTCGGCGCTGGGTTCCAGCCCGTTGCGCCGGCGCCGCGCCGAGCAACGCTTCGCCCAGATCGGCGCGCAGACCACCGAACACCTGATCGAGGCCGGCGACGGCGTGCGCCTGCACGGCCTGCACAGCGCCGTGCCCGGCACCGCCCCGCGCGGGCTGGTGATGCTGCTGCACGGCTGGGAAGGCAGCGCCGATTCCAACTACATGCGCCTGACCGCGGCGCAGTTGCTGGCGCGCGGCTTCGAGGTGTTCCGGCTCAATTTCCGCGATCACGGCGGCACCCACCATCTCAACGAAGGCCTGTTCCACTCCAACCGCATCGACGAGGTGGTGCAGGCCACGGCCGAGATCGCGCGGCGCTTTCCGTTGCGGCCGCTGTCGGTCGCCGGCTATTCGCTCGGCGGCAACTTCGCCCTGCGCCTGGCCTTGCGCGCCACCGACGCCGGCTTGCCGCTGGCCCATGTCGCCGCGGTCTGCCCGGTGCTCGATCCGGCCCGGACCATGGATTCGATGGAGTCCGGCCTGCCGCTGTACCTGTGGTACTTCGAGCGCAAATGGCGCGATTCGCTGGCGCGCAAGCGCGCGCTGTTCCCGGCGCTGCACGATTTCGACGACCGCACCCTGGGCCTGAGCATGCGCCCGCTGACCCAGTGGATGGTCGAGCGCCACACCGACTTCGGCACCCTCGACCGCTACTTCGACGGCTACTCGATCGCCGGTCAGCGCCTGGCCCGCCTGGAAGTGCCGGTCAGCATCCTGATGGCCGCCGACGACCCGGTGATCCCGGTCGCCGGCTTCCAGGAACTGGTCGTGCCCGAGCACGCACGCGTCGAGATCGCGCCCTGGGGCGGGCATTGCGGCTTCCTCGAGAACGCCCAGCTCGACGGCTTCGCCGAACGCTGGATCGCCGACCGCCTGAGCGCCTGCGCTTCGGCCTGAGGCGCGCGCTGGCGGCGCAAGCGGGGTCCGGGACCGGGAAAACCGCCGCGGCCCGCCTACAATTGCGGTTCTTATCCCACCCGAAGCAGACGAATGTACGAACCCATCCTCGACGCCCTGCGCCGCGGCGCCACCGCGGAGGCGTTGTCCGCCGCCGAGCAGGCCGTGGCCGCAGACCCGCAAGACGCTGCCGCGCATCGCCTGCACGCCGCCGCGCTGCGCCTGGGCGGCGACCGCGAAGGTGCGGTCGCGGCGATCGATCGCGCGATCGGCCTGGCCCCCGAGGATGCGCAGCTGCATCTGGAACGCGCCGGCGCGCTGCTCGACGGCCGTCAGCTCGACGAGGCCCAGGCCGCGCTCGCCACCGCGATCGGGCTCGACCCCAATCAGTTCCCGGCCTACATCGTCAAAGCTCACCTCGCGATCGCGCGCGGCGACCTCGATGAAGCCGAGCGTCTGGGCCGCACCGCGGCGCGCATCGCCCCGGGCCATCCGCAGGTCGCCGCCGTGGAAGGTTCGCTGGCGCTGCGCCGCGGCGACAACGACCGCGCCCTGGCGGTGCTCAGCCAGGCCGCCTCGCTGGCGCCGGAAGACGCCCAGATCATCCATGCGCTCGCCTTCGCTTACCTCGCCAAAGGCCATCTGGCCTTCGCCGAGCAGGCTTTCCTGACCCTGGCCGAGCGTCAGCCCGAGCAGCCCACGCTGCAGCTGATGATCGCCGACCTGATGCGCCGCCAGCAGCGCTTCGGCGAAGCCGCCGACCGCGTCGCCGCGGTGGCCCAGCGCGAGGATGCCGGCTTCGGCGTGCAGCGTTGGCTCGGCGAACTCGAACTCGACGCCGGCCGCCCCGAGCGTGCGCTGCCGGCGCTGCGCTCGGCGCTGGCCGTCATCCCCGACGACCCGCGCACGCTCAACGCGATCATGGAAGCCTGGCGCCGCCTCGACGACGTCGACGATGCGCGCCGTACCCTCGAATCCGCGCTCGCCACCCACGCCGACCTGCCCAACCTGTGGCGCGCGCGCCTGGCCCTGGAGCCGTTCGCCGAAGCCGGCGCGATCGAAGTCATCGAGCGCTGGCAGCAGGCCATGCCCGATCACCTGGGCGCGCTGGAAGCGCGCGCGGCGGTGCACGATTACCTCGGCGAACGCGCCCAGGCCGAAGCCATCGCCCATCGCATCGTCGAGCTGCATCCCGGCGACGTGCGCGCCGAGATGCGCATCGTCCAGGGCCTGGCCGAGACCGATCCCGACGCCGCCGCCGAACGCATCGAACGCCTGATCAGCCTGTCGCCGGATCCCTTGGTCAAGCGCGAGTTGCGCCAGTTGCTCGGGCGCGCCTTCGACCTGGCCGGCCAGCCCGAAGCCGCGGCCGCGACCTGGGCCGAGCTGCATGCCGAAGTCATCGACCAGCGCCTGCCGCGCAACACCATCAGCCGTCGCAACGCCGCCGAATGGCCGGCGATGGCACCGGTCGCCGACGGCGCCCAAGGCGTGCTGTTGCTGTGGGGCGCGCCGGGTTCGCGGGTCGAACGCTTCGCCCAGATGCTGACCGCAGTCGGTGCGCCGCTGTTGGTCGATCGCTACGGCGAGCAGCCGCCGACCGATCCGCTGCAGCGCTACGGCACGGTCGAGGAATTGCTCGCCGGCACCCTCGATCCGGCCTTCCTGGTCAAGATGTACCGCGCCGCCTTGCCCGCGCGCGGCGCCGCCGAAGGCCCGGTGTTCGACTGGCTGCTGTGGTGGGACAACGCCCTGCTGCGCGCGCTGCGTCCCTACCTGCCCGAAGCGATGATGCTGATCGCGGTGCGCGACCCGCGCGACATGCTGCTCGACTGGCTGGCCTTCGGCAGCACCACGCCGTACGCGCTGGAAACGCCCGAAGCCGGCGCGCGCTGGCTGGCCCAGACCCTGGACCAGGTCGTCGACCTGCACGAAGGCAATCTGTTCCCGCACAACCTGGTCAAGCTCGACGAGATCGTCGACGACCCGGGCGCGCTCGCCCAGGCCGTCGCCGACACCTTGCGCATCCAGGTGTCGCTGCCGAACGATCTGTCGCTCGGCGGCGTGCGTCTGGCGGCGGGCCGTTGGCGCGAGTACACCGGTCCGCTCGGCGAAGCCTTCGCCCTGCTCAAGCCGGTCGCCCGCCGCCTGGGCTATCCGGAAAACTGAGCCGAAGCGGCACGGCGCATCCGCCGGATGCGCCGTGCCGTCCTCCCTACCCACGACACGGACGCCGCGCTGACGGCGCCGTCGATGCAGGAGCCCGACATGCGTATCCACAGCAACAGTTTCGAGCACGGTAAGCGTCTGCCGGCCGAGTTCGCCGCCGGCCAGGCCACCGCCGAGGGTTTCGGCTTCGCCGCCAACCGCAATCCGCACCTGGCCTGGGACGGGGTGCCGGCCGGCACGCGCTCGTTCGTGCTGTTGTGCATCGACCCGGATGCGCCGACCGTGCCGGAGATGGTCGACCGCGACGACGTGCAGATCCCGGTCGACCAGGTGCGCGGCGATTTCTTCCACTGGGCGATGATCGATATCCCTGCCGCCGTCACCGAGATCGCCGCCGGCAGCTGCAGCGACGGCGTGACCGCGCACGGCAAGCAGAACCCGGCCGGTCCGGCGGGCGCGCGCCAGGGCATCAACGATTACACCGGCTGGTTCGTAGGCAACCCGGACATGGCCGGCGACTGGTACGGCTACGACGGCGCCTTCCCGCCGCCGAACGACCTGCGTCTGCACCGCTATTTCTTCCGCGTGTTCGCCCTCGACGTCGAGCGCCTCGAGGTGGATGCGCGTTTCACCGCCGGCGAGGTGCTGTACGCGATGCAGGGCCACGTGCTGGGCCAGGCCACGACCTATGCGACGTATGCGTTGAATCCGGCGGTCGCCGGCTGATCGACGGCGCACGGCATCGCCGCTGGGCGAGCGTGCATCGGCACCGGAGCGGCGCGCACCGCGATTGCGGGCGCGCTGTCGGTTGCCCTAGAGTCCGCCGAGGGGGCCCGCTTCGGGACCGACAGGGAGCACGACCGACATGGACGACAACCCGTATCACGCACCGCAGACCGACGTGCATGCGGACGAGCGCATGGCGAAGCTGGAGGCGGCGAGCTTCCTCCGGCGCTTCTTCAACTACTTCATCGATTTCATCGCCTGTTATGCGATCGGCTTCGTGCTGGCCTTCGCCTACGTTCTGTTCGCCGGGGAAGGCGCGCTGGCCTGGATGGAGCAGCCGAACCTGCTGCGCGACTACGCCATCGGCGTGGGCCTGATGCTGATCTACTACATCCCGCTCGAAGGCATGTTCGGCGTCACCGTGGGCAAGCTCATCACCGGCACCCGCGTGGTCGACGAGCAGGGGCGTCCGCCGAGTTGGGGGCAGGTGATCGGGCGCAGTGTCGCGCGCCTGATCCCGTTCGAGCCGTTTTCGGTGCTGTTCTCGGACAGTCGCCGTCCTGCCGGCTGGCACGACCGTCTGCCGAAGACCCTGGTGGTGCGGACGCGCTGAGCCCAGCGCGTCCGCGGTGGAGGCTTACGACTTCGGCGCCGGCACCAGTTCGCTCTCGACCACCATGTCGAGCACGTAGGCCACCGACGAAGCGTCGGCCGGCGGGTTCTTGATGTCGAACTTCTTGACCCGCACGACGTTGCGCACGCCGGCTTCGTGCTTGTAGCCCTCGATGTCCTGGTACAGGAACTGCCACTCGCCCGGCGCCTGCGACACGCCGTTGGCGTCGTAGCTGCGCTCGCGCACCCACAGGCACTGGTGCTTGGGCATCAGCGGATGCGGGCAGGTGCGGCGCTGCGCGTCGACCTCGAAGAACACGGTCGCGCCGGCGCTGCCGTAACGGGTTTCCGCGGTCGGCTCGCCACTGAGGCTCAGCGTGCTGCCCGAGGCGGTGGTCAGCAGCAGGCGCGGCTGCGGCGCCTCGCCTTCGATGGCGAACTTCGCGCTGCCTTCGAGCTGCTTGGAAATCTCGCTGTCCATTTGCATCAGGCGCTGGTCCTGGCAGGCCATCAGCGTGGTCTGGAACTGCTTGACCTCGATACGGTCGCCCTTGAGCGCGTACATCGCGCCGACGTGGTTGCAGCCGCCGGACACGCCGAGGCGGTCCTTGACGAAGCTCAGCTGCAGGCCGTACTTGCCTTCGCGCTGGAGCGTGGCGATCGGCTTGCCGGCGCTGTCGGTGGCCGAGTCGAGATTCCACTTGTAGCCGTCCAGGTCGATGGCGGAAGTCGCCGGCGCGGCATCGGCCGGCGCGGCGCTGTCGTGGGCGAGCTTGGCGGTGTCGCCGTTGCCGGTGTTGTGGGAAGGCGCGGCGCAGGCGGCAAGCAGGGCGAGCGACAGCGCGGCGGCGGACAAAACGAGGGGGCGAGTGATAGTCATGGGGCGTGATGATCCATTGTTTGCTGCGAAGACAGGATCAACGGCCGTGCGCGGGCCATGGGGTTGGCCGCGTTCAGCCGCGGGTCGGCCAGGGCCGATCATTGGGCGACCGCTCCGCCTACGCTGCCGTTCACATGGGTCGGTTCCGGGGCCGAGGGCGTGGCGTAGTCCAGCGCATACGAGCTTACGAGCCGGCCGCGCAGCATCAGCGGGTAATGGCGAACATGGACGAGTTCGTGCGCCCCGGGTGAATGGCGATAGCCCTCGATAAGGCCGTAGAAGCGATGCCAATCCGAGGCCGACACCCGCCGGCCGAGGACGTAATGCAGCTCGCGCACCCACAGGCAACGGGATGCGGCGACCAGCAGGCCTTCGCAATCGACTTCTTTCGCCGCGACCTCGAGCGTCATCTCGACCGGTTTGCTGCCCCACAGCGCATCCGCGGTCTGCAAGACCAACTGGGTGCCGTTACGGCTGGTCAAGTGCAGGCGCTGGCGCACGCCCCGGCCCTCCAGGCGGTAGCGATAAGGCGAGAGCAGGTATTCGTGGACCGCGATCGAAGTCGCCTGGGCGAGATGGTTGACACAGCCGAGGGCCTGTTGAACTTCATCGGACACCTCGAGGACATCGCCGCGCAGGCGATAGTTGCCGGACATTTCGCCGCAGTGTCCGTCGATCGTCAGGCGTCCGTCGTCGCCGAACTCGAAATGGATTTGCGAGAACGCGTTCGGCTGCAGCTCCGGCAGCGCGCGGCCGTCGGCCGCGGTCGCGAGCAGTATCTGCCAGCGATAGCCGACCAGGCCTTGCGGGCCCGGATCCGGTTTCGGCGGTGGCGGGCGCTGCGTCACCGCGGCCGGGCGCGCGTCGCCCGGTTTGGCGGTGGGTTCGGGCTCGGTCGCCGCCGCCGCCGAAGTATGGCCGGGCAGATCGCCGGCCCCGCTGCTGCAGGCGGCCGTGAGCAGGGCGGCGACCAGCGTCAGCAGAGGCGCACGGTAGCGATGGGTGGAAACGGAAGATGGCGTGGGCATGAGGGCCTCCTTGGCGAGATGGCATAGCCTGGGTCGCGCGTGCCGTCGCGCGCCATCGCCGAGGCGCGGACAAATGCGGGTTCGGTCACGTTGTCGAAGAAGGAAACAGCTCGCGCCCGCCCGCGTTTCAGCGCGCCGGCGCGGCCGGCAGGCCGATCAACTGCATGTGCGCGCCGTCGTCGGCCGTGAGGCGCAGGACCGGCGCGCGGCTGCGGGTGTCGATGGAGAAATGCGCGCCGATCAGGGGCTGGGCGAAAAAGGCGCGCTCCATCGCCGCGCCGCCGCGGCAGCCCGCCACGGTCTGCACCGCGTCGAGCCGTTCGTCGTGCACGATCCGTTCGCCTTCGACCCGATAGGCGCCGCTGATGGTGTTGCAGGCCCCTTTCACTCGATAGCTCTCGTCGCCGAAGCTCACATGCAGGCCGCGTCGACGCGCTCCGCGCAGCTCGCCGACGCGACGGCCCTGCGCATCGGTGGCCTCCAGCGGATACCAATCGAAGGCGCGCAACAAGCCGGCCTGGGTCTGCGGCAGCGGATACGTCGGGGCCGAGCGTTTCGACGCGACGGATGAGGACAGCGAACAGGCCGCGAGCGCCGCGGCGAGCGCTGCGGCAGAACAGATCCGGTGCATGCCGACTCCATGTCGAAGGGGATGCGCTGCGGGCACGACAGCGCCCGCGGCTCCTGGGCGAACGCGCCGTCGCGCCGCGCGGGGTTCAGGACTTCGGCTTGGCGAACTTTTGCGCCAGTTCGCGCTGGGCGCGCTCCAGGTCGAGGCGGCCGTCGCCGTCGTCTTCCTGCTCGCTTTCGTCGGCGAGCACGGCGTCGATATGCCCCAGCAGTTCCGCCGGGGTGACCACCGCGCACTGCATCGTCGTGTTCGGGAACACGCCGACGCCGAGGCCGGCTTCGGTCAGCGCCGGTGCGGCCTTCGCGCGCCAGGCTTCCAACTCGCGCAGCACCGGCGCATAGCCCTTGAGGTTCGGCGCGGCTGCCAGGGCGGCGCGCGCGGTGCCGGTCGAGGGCCATACCGGCAGCAGTTCCTGGCCGTCGGCGTCGAACAGGGTCAGGACGAATTCGCCGGATTCGGCGACCCACAACTGCCCGGTGCCTGCGATGGCCGCGACGAAGGCGGCGTAGCGCTCGGGTCCGGACAACTGCGCGTAGTCGAGCAACTCTTGTTCGGCGGCGCGATCTGCTTCGTTCATGGCGGCGGCTCCTGCCGGTGGGGCGACTCGATCAGCTGGGGCGATGTCATTCAACTGCCTGAGGGCATCAACAGCAACAGCGCTGCGCCGAACACGAAGCGGTAGATCGCGAACGCGGTGAAACGGTGGGTCTGGATATAGCGCAACAGCCACTTCACCGCGATGAAGGCGGTCACCGCCGAGGCGACGAAGGCCACCGCGAGCGCGTTCCAGTCTTCGTTGGCCGCGGCGGGCGTGCCGAGCACGCCGAGCAGTTCGTAGCCACTGGCCGCGAACATGGTCGGGATGCCGATCAGGAAAGTGAACTCGGTCGCCGCGGCGCGGCTGGTGGTGCCGGCCAGCAGGGCGATGAAGATGGTCGCGCCCGAGCGCGAGGTGCCCGGGAACACGCCGGCGACGACCTGGGCGATGCCGACCAGGGTCGCGACGGTCCAGGTGATCTCGCTGCGTTCGCCGAGCGCGGCGGCGCGCTTGGCGGCGAAATGCTCGGCCGCGATCATCCACACACCGCCGAGCACCAACGCCCAGGCGATCGGCAGCACCTGGTCGGGCAGGGAGAAGCCGGCCTTCTTGACCGCGATGCCGAGCACCGCGGTTACGCCGAAGGCGAGGGCGAGCTTGAACAGGTAGTCGCGGTTGTCGCGCTGGCCGAAGCCGGTCGCCAACGTCCACAGCCGGCGCCAGTAGATGACCACCACGGCCAGGATCGCGCCGGCCTGGATCGAGATGTTGAACAGGTCGGAGCGATGCCCGAGCCAGTGTTGCGCGATCAGCAGATGGCCGGTGCTGGAGATCGGCAGGAATTCGGTGATGCCTTCGATGATGCCGAGAAGCAGGGCGGCGAGCAGGTCGGTCATTAGGGGCGGGGGTCTTGGGTCGGGGAGTCGGGACGCCGGCGGCGCGATCGGGGGTTCGCGGCGGCGCGCCAGAATAACGGAAAGCGTGCCGCACTAATTTGGTGCGATTGCTTGCTTCGTTGCGCTCATCTGGTGCGTTCTGTCGGCAGTGAATCGAGGATTCGCTTTTATTTCATTGGCTTACCGGCGACTGAAAGTTGGCACGACGCTTGCTTGCCCAATAGGCAGGCGGCTTCAATGCCCTCGTGTTGCACGACTCTTTCACCCGACTCCCCATTCCCGGAACGAACATGTCTCTCGAACAGGTCGAAAAGCTCATCAAGGATCACAAGGTCGAATTCGTCGACCTGCGTTTCACCGACATGCGTGGCGTGCAGCACCACGTGACCTTCCCCAAGTCCATCGTCGAGCCCTCGCTGTTCGAAGACGGCAAGATGTTCGACGGTTCGTCGATCAGCGGCTGGAAGGGCATCAACGAGTCGGACATGATCCTGCTGCCGGATCCCTCGACCGCGTTCCTGGACCCGTTCACTGCCGATCCGACCGTCGTGCTGACCTGCGACATCCTCGACCCGGCGACCATGCAGGCCTACTCGCGCGATCCGCGCGGCGTCGCCAAGCGCGCCGAGGCCTACCTGAAGTCCAGCGGCGTCGCCGATCAGGCCTTCTTCGGCCCGGAACCCGAATTCTTCATCTTCGACTCGGTCCGTTACGCCAATGAGATGGGCCACACCTTCTTCCACATCGATTCGGAAGAAGCCGCCTGGAACTCGGGCAAGGAATACGAAGGCGGCAACAGCGGTTACCGTCCGGGCGTGAAGGGCGGTTATTTCCCGGTCGCCCCGCTCGACTCGCTGCACGACATCCGCGCCGAGATGTGCAAGACCCTCGAGCAGGTCGGCATCGAAGTCGAAGTGCACCACCACGAAGTCGCCAACGCCGGCCAGTGCGAGATCGGCACCAAGTTCAACTCGCTGGTCGCCAAGGCCGACGAGCTGTTGACGATGAAGTACATCATCAAGAACGTCGCCCACCGCAACGGCAAGACCGCGACCTTCATGCCCAAGCCGATCGTCGGCGACAACGGCAGCGGCATGCACGTGCACCAGTCCTTCGCCAAGGGCGGCGTCAACCTGTTCAGCGGCGACGGCTACGGCGGCCTGTCGCAGATGGCGCTGTGGTACATCGGCGGCGTGTTCAAGCACGCGCGCGCGATCAACGCCTTCACCAACTCGGGCACCAACAGCTACAAGCGCCTGGTGCCGGGCTACGAAGCGCCGGTGATGCTGGCCTATTCGGCCCGCAACCGTTCGGCCAGCTGCCGCATTCCCTACGTGGCCAACCCGAAGGCGCGCCGCATCGAGATGCGCTTCCCCGACCCGATCCAGTCCGGCTACCTGACCTTCGCCGCGCTGATGATGGCCGGCCTGGACGGCATCAAGAACCAGATCGACCCGGGCGCGCCGAGCGACAAGGACCTGTACGACCTGCCGCCGGAAGAGGAGAAGGGCATCCCGACCGTATGCCACTCGCTCGACCAGGCGCTCGAAGCGCTCGACAAGGACCGCGACTTCCTCAAGGCCGGCGGTGTGTTCACCGACGACTTCATCGACAGCTACATCTCGCTGAAGATGCAGGAAGTGACCAAGTTCCGCGCCGCGACGCATCCGCTCGAATACCAGATGTACTACGCGGTCTGATCACATGAGCGCCTACGCCTTGCCGCCACCCGCCTGCCGTCCCGATCGCCCGCGCCGCTTCGATGCGGCGCGGCGGGATGCCACGCGGCGGCGCGCGGACGCGATGCGCGACATGCGGTAACCAGCACACGGCCCGGGGCTAACGCTCCGGGCCGTGTCGCTTTCAGGGAAGACGAACCCTCCCGGGCGACGCCACTCGCCCACGCCACCCGATATCGGCCTGAGGTCGACGTCGCGGGAGCGGCTTGCCCGAACAAACCCAGGACACGCAGCGCAAAGTCCCGGACCGAAAACCGAAAACCGAAAACGAAGCAGAACGCAAACCCCGAAACCCAGAAACGATCGACCGACGCACTGCAGCCGACGCGACGAGTACGCAGCCATCGAGCCGCGACCGATCGACCCGCGCGGTGCCAGGACGACCGCACCGACAGGAGGACAGCCATTCGACGCAGGCGCGGACCGCAGAGTCCGCCCGCGCGTCCACCTCCGGCACGAGTACGACGAAGGCGTCGACGCGGCCGGAGCGCAACGAAGCAATGACCGGGGAGGGGCCACCGCTTATGAGGAGCCTGCGTCATGTCGTTACATCGCAAAACCGAACACGCCGGCGCCACCGCCGGTAAGACCGCGCTGGCCAAGGCGGCGCTCGCCACCGCGCTCGCGTTCGCCGCGCTCGCGGCCACGACCGCGCACGCCGGAACCTCGGGCTCGGTGAGCCTGACCAGCGACTACCTGTTCCGTGGGGTGTCGCAGAACAACCAGAACCCCGCCTTGCAGGGCGGTATCGAGTACGCGCACGACAGCGGTTTCTACGTCGGCGCCTGGGGCAGCAACGTCAGTTGGCTGTCGGACACCGTGGTGATCGGCGACGACATCTCCAATAGCCTCGAACTCGACGCTTACGCCGGTTACCGCGGCAAGGCCGGCGAGCTGTTCTCCTACGACGTCGGCGTGCTGACCTACTACTACCCCGGCGACTACCCGAGCGGCTTCAACAGCCCGGACACCACCGAGATCTACCTCGGCGGCACGCTGGCGCCGTCGGAGACGGTGTCGGTCGGGCTCAAATATTCCTATGCCGTGACCGACCTGTTCGGTTACGCCGATTCCGACGGCAGCGGTTACCTCGACGCCAACCTCAACTGGACCTTCCAGCCGGGCTGGACGCTCAACGTCCACGGCGGCAAGCAGTGGATCGAGCACAACAAGGATTTCGAGTACGCCGACTGGAAAGTGGGCGTGACCAAGAGCTTCGACAACGGCTTCTCGGTCGCCGCCGCCTACAGCGACACCGATGCCGAGCAGGCCTTGTACACCAACGCCCACGACAACTTCCTGGCCGACGACGCCTTCACCCTGACCGTGAGCAAGGCGTTCTGAGCACGCCCCGCGCACGACCGCACACGAACCACCACGGAGCCGCGAGATGAAACTGATCATTGCCATCATCCGCCCGTTCAAGCTCGACGAGGTGCGCGAGGCGCTGACGGAAGTCGGCGTATCGGGCATCACCGTCACCGAAGTCAAAGGCTTCGGACGCCAGAAGGGCCACACCGAGTTGTACCGCGGCGCCGAGTACGTCGTCGATTTCCTGCCCAAGCTCAAGATCGAGTGCGCCGTCCCCGACAGCCTGCTCGACGCGGCCTTGGAGTCGATCCAGAACGCCGCGCGCACCGGCAAGGTCGGCGACGGAAAAATCATCGTCCTGCCGGTCGAGAACACGGTGCGCATACGCACCGGCGAGCTCGACGACGACGCCCTGTGACCCTCCACGCGAGAAACGAAATGAAAGACACGACGATCGATTCCCGCTCGCGCGAGCGGATCACCCGCACCCTGGCCCTGACCGCCGCGCCGGCCCTGGCGCTGCTGTCGGCCGGCGCCGCGCACGCGCAGGAGGCCGCTGCCGCGGCCGTGCCCGTGGTCGACAAGGGCGATGTCGCCTGGATGCTGACCTCGACCCTATTGGTGCTGTTGATGACCGTACCGGGCCTGGCCCTGTTCTACGGCGGCCTGGTGCGCTCCAAGAACGTGCTGTCGGTGCTGATGCAGGTGTTGGCGGTGTTCTCGCTGATCGTCCTGCTGTGGGTGACCTACGGTTACTCGCTGGCCTTCGGCGGCGGCAACGCCTTCATCGGCACCTTCGACAAGTTGTTCCTCAAGGGCGTCGACAAGGCCTCGCTCGCGGCAACGTTCACCGCCGGCGTGTCGCTGCCGGAGTACGTCTTCATCGCCTTCCAGTCGACTTTCGCCGGCATCACCGGCGCCCTGATCGTCGGCGCCTTCGCCGAGCGCATCAAGTTCTCGGCGGTGCTGCTGTTCTCGGCGATCTGGTTCACCTTCGCCTACCTGCCGATCGCGCACATGGTCTGGTACGGGCCCGACGGCTATCTGTTCGCCAAGGGTGCGATCGATTTCGCCGGCGGCACGGTGGTGCACATCAACGCCGGCATCGCCGGCCTGGTCGGCGCCTATTTCGTCGGCAAGCGGGTGGGCTACGGGCGCGAGGCGATCAAGCCGCACAACGTCACCTTCACCATGATCGGCGCGTCGCTGCTGTGGGTGGGTTGGTTCGGCTTCAATGCCGGCTCCAACCTCGAAGCCACCGCCGGCGCGGCGCTGGCCTTCCTCAACACCTTGCTGGCGACGGCCGCGGCGGCGTTGGCCTGGAGCCTGGTAGAGAAGGTGATCAAGGGCAAGCCGTCGATGCTCGGCGGCGCCTCGGGCGTGGTCGCCGGCCTCGTCGCGATCACCCCGGCCTGCGGCACGGTCGGCCCGTTCGGCGCGATCGCGATCGGCGCGATCGCCGGTGCGGTCTGCGTGTGGGGCGTGCATGGCCTCAAGCGCCTGTTGCGCGCCGACGACGCCCTCGACGTGTTCGGTGTGCATGGCCTGGGCGGCATCATCGGCGCGCTACTGACCGGCGTGTTCAGTTCGCCCGCGCTCGGCGGCTTCGGCCTCGGCGCCGGCAACGAGACCATCGCCCAGCAGGTCGGCGTGCAGGCGCTGAGCGTCGGCATCACTGTGGTCTGGTCGGGCGTGGTCTCGGTGATCGCGTTCGCGATCGTCAAGCTGCTGGTGGGTTTGCGCGTGCCGGAGGAGTCCGAGCGCGAAGGCCTCGACATCACCACCCATGGCGAGTCGGCTTACGAGAGCTGAGTTGGGGGAAGAGAGGAACGAATGACTAGGAACTAGGAATGAGGAACGAGTGGGGCCCGACACTGAACTAGTTTCCCGTTCCTCTCTTCTCGCCCCTGCTGCTAGACGCCGCACAGCCCCTCTCCCATTCACGGGAGAGGGGTTGGGGTGAGGACCGCCATCGGCAAGGAAATCCCGGATTCGGCCATTGCCACGGTCCGCACCCGGGCCTAGCATCGGCCGTATGCACATCACCCCGCTCAGCGAAGGCGCATCGCTCTGCACGGTCGATTACCGCTGCGGGGCCGGTCCACAGGATGCGCCCTTCGTCGAGCGCCATCGCAGCCATTGCATCTCCTACGTCCGCCGCGGCAGCTTCGGTTATCGCGTGCGCGGAGAGGCCTACGAGCTCGTCGCCGGCAGTCTGTTGATCGGCCACGCCGGCGACGAATTCCTGTGCACCCACGAGCATCACGGCTGCGGCGACGAATGCCTGTCGTTCCATCTGTCGCCCGAACTCGTCGACGAACTCGGTGCACACAGCGCGCTGTGGCGCGCTGGCGGCGTGCCGCCCTTGCCGGAGTTGATGGTCTGGGGCGAACTCGCCCAGGCCGCGGCCGAAGGGCGCAGCGACCTTGGCGTCGACGAAGTCGGCCTGCTGCTGGCGCGGCGTTGCGTCGACACCGTCGAAGGTACGGCCAGTACGCGGCCACGGCCGCGCGCCGCCGACCGCCGCCGCGCGGTCGAGGCGGCGATGTGGCTGGACGCGAATGCGCATCGCGCCGTCGGCCTGGACGACGGCGCGCGCATCGCCGGGCTCAGCGCCTTCCATTTCCTGCGCCTGTTCGCCGACGCGCTCGGCGTCACCCCGCACCAGTACCTGTTGCGCGCGCGCCTGCGCCGCGCCGCCTCGATGCTGGCCGACCCGCAGCGGGCGATCACCGAGGTGGCCTACGACAGCGGTTTTGCCGACCTGTCCAACTTCAGCCGCAGCTTTCATCGCGCTGCGGGCGTCTCGCCGCGCCGGTTCCGCCAGGCGGCGCGCGGCGACCGCAAGATTTTCCAAGAACGCATCGGCCGCATCGTCGCAAGCTGACCTCCCTTCAAGGAGGTTATGCCATGTACGACCATATCGGTTTGAAGGTGCGCGATCTCGCCGCCAGCCTGAAGTTCTACCGTGCCGCACTGAAGCCGCTCGGCCATGTCGTCGGCTCCAGCGACGACAGCGGCGCCGGGCTCGGCCCGAAGGATGCGCCGGCACTGTGGCTGTATCCCGACGCCGACGCGCGCGGCGGCGCGCATGTCGCTTTTCGCGCCGAAAGCCGCGCCGCCGTCGACGGCTTCCATCGCGACGGCGTCAAGGCCGGTGGCCGCGACAACGGCGGTGCCGGCCTGCGCGAGGACTATGGCGTGGGTTATTACGCCGCCTTTCTGCTCGATCCCGACGGCCACAACGTCGAAGCCGTGTACATGGAATAAGCCGGCGAGACGGCCATCGCCGCGCGGCGGATCGCCCGCGGTCGGGTACGACATGGCTGATGCGGCAAGGTCGTCGACACGACCGTGGCCGGACGACCCATGCGCCGCGCCTGCGGTGCACACGCTCAATTCCTGTCGGCGAATCGTCCGCCGCGCCTTGCCGCGCCACTCTCGGTTGCAACTTTCCAATGGCGAAAAAACCGCCGGGCAAAGTCTTCACGCGTGGCGTCGCAACTCGAACGAACCCGCGCGAACCGCGCTCGCGCAAGCGACTCGTTCAGCCAGCGCGCGATGCCTGCGAGCGAATCCCGTATCCATCCGGCGGGTTCACGAATGCGGTGTGATGCAGATGCATTTGCGCCTTGCGCGCGCGGCATGAGCGCCTAGGCTGCCTAGCGCGGACATAGCGCTGTGTCCGCTCCACGTCCGGACGCGCTCGCGCTAGGCAGCAGTCCCTCCAACAGTCGATCGCGAGAGAGAACCAGGACGGTTCCGCCGCATTGTGCGGCTTACGAAACCTCACGGGAGTTTCGCAATGTCTCAGCCATCAAAGTCCAAGCTCCGCCGGCATGCGCTGGCGGTCGCCACCGTATCCATCCTGCTCGCCGCGCCGGCCTTCGCCGCCGACCGCGTCAACCTCAGCAGCCTCGATCCCGACCGGCCGGTCGCCGGCTTCGTCGTCGCCTATAAGTCGGGTGCGCCGAAAGCCCTGGATTTCCAGCGCGAACTCAGCACCGCCATCGGCACCCTGGGGCAGAAGAACCTGACCATCAAGCACGCCGGCCCGGTCTCGACCGGCGCAGAGCTGATCGAAGTCAGCCGTCCGCTCGACGTGGTCGAAGCGACCACGCTGATGCAGCAGATCGCCGCCAACCCCGATGTCGAATACGTCGAGCCGAACTCGATCTTCCAGCCGATCCTGACCCCGAACGATCCCAGCTATCCCTCGCAGTACGGCCTGCACGGCGCCGCCGGCGGCATCCGCGCCAACACCGCCTGGGACAACGGTTTTCAGGGCCAGGGCAAGATCATCGCGGTGATCGACACCGGCATCACCACGCATCCCGACCTCGCCGCCAACCTGACCACGCCGACCGGCTACGACTTCATCACCAACGTCACCACCGCCAACGACGGCAGCGCCCGCGACAGCAATCCGGCCGACCCGGGCGATTGGTGCGGCACCAACCCGTCGAGCTGGCACGGCACCCACGTCACCGGCATCGCCGCGGCGGTCACCAACAACCAGACCGGCGTGGCCGGCACCGCGTTCCGCTCCAAGGTGCTGACCGCGCGCGCGCTCGGCAAGTGCGGCGGCACCCTGGTCGACATCGCCGATGCAATCACCTGGGCTTCCGGCGGCACCGTCGCCGGCGTGCCTGCGGTCGGCGCCAACAAGGCGGTGGTCATCAACCTCAGCCTCGGCGGCAGCGGCACCTGCAGTTCGACCTTCCAGAATGCGATCAACGGCGCGGTGCAGCGCGGCGTGACCGTGGTGGTGGCGGCCGGCAACAGCAACGCCAACGCCGCCAACTTCCAGCCGGCGAGTTGCCAGAACGTGATCACCGTCGGCGCCAGCACCTCGGCCGGCGGTAAGGCCAGCTTCTCGAACTGGGGCACCACCAGCGTGGTCGACGTGGCGGCGCCGGGCGTGGGGATTTTGTCCACGCTCAACACAGGCGCGACCACGCCGGGCGCACCCAGCTACGCGAACTACAACGGCACCTCGATGGCGGCACCGTTCGTGGCCGGCGTGGTCGCGTTGATGCAGTCCAAGCCGGCGCCCGACGAAGTGCCGGCGGTGATCGAACGCCTGATCAAGGCCACCGCGCGTCCGTTCCCGATCCCGCCGGTGCCGCCGCAGTTGATCGGTACCGGCATCGTCAACGCCGATGCGGCCACCGACGCGATGCCGTAACCGCATCTCTCGTTCGCAAGGCAGTGCCAGGAACCCCGGCTTAGGCCGGGGTTCTTCGTTGGCGCGGCGCCGTGCGCGCGCGCGTGATGCATTGCGCAAACCCGTGCGCATGCACGGGCGAGCAATGTGCTGCGAGTTCCATTGACGCGATCCTTTGCGCCATCGACTTTGGTCGCAGACGCGCAGTCGCCGCGCGCGCGTTGAAAACGCTTACGCCTCGGTGAATGCGCGTTGCGCGTGATCCGCATCACGCTCCCTTGGGACAGTCGTCCTGGCCTCGCCGCGGCGATCGGTTGTGCGATGCAACCATGCTGCATTGCCGCATCCTGTCCGCAAGTTGACAGCGCTGTCATAGCCGCGCTACAAGCTTTGCGCACTGCCGCCGGCCTGTCGGCCCGGCGCGCTCACACCACAGACAACACGATCGGCTCGCAGCCGGCCCCGGGGAGGGGATGTCCTGATGAACGTGCCTATGCACCAGCGTGTCCGCGGTTCGACCTTGAGTTTCGCGATCTTCGCCGCGTTGTTGGCCGGCCATGCCGCCGCCCAGGACAGCGCGTCGACGCCCGCCGATGCGCAGCCCGCATCGGGCAAAGAGGCGACCGATCTGGATTCGGTGATCGTCACCGTCGAACGCCGCGAGCAAAGCCTGCAGAAGTACGCCGGCACCGCGCAGGCGCTGTCGCAGGACGATCTGCGCGGGCTGGGCATCAACAACGAACTGCGCCAGATGCAGGTCGCCGTGCCGGGCCTGAGCATCGCCAACCAGGAAGGCGCAACCGAAGTCTTCATCCGCGGCGTGGGTTCGTCCAACAACACCGAACTCGGCGACCCCGGCGCCGCGCCGCACGTCAACGGCGCCTACATCCCGCGTCCGCGCGGCCTTGGCGGCATGTTCTACGACCTCGAACGCGTCGAGATCAACAAGGGCCCGCAAGGCACGCTGCGCGGCCGCAACGCGCTGGCCGGTACCCTCAACATCGTCACCAAGAAGCCCGAGCTTGGCGGCCAGTTCAGCGGCTACGTGCAGGGCGAGGTCGGCAACCGCGATCAGAAGGGCTACGAGACCGCGCTGAATTTCCCGCTGGGCGAATACGCTGCGCTTCGCTTCGCCGGTTATCACGTCGAGAAGCACGCCGGCTTCAAGAACGTCGGCCTGTGGCAGCACCTCGACCCGGCCGGCATCCAGGACGACAGCGCCGGACGCCTGTCGTTCCTGTACGAACCCGACGACAAGCTGTCGGTGTTCGCGATGCTCGACGTCGGCCGCGAACTCGGCACCGGTTATCCCGGCGCCGGCCTGTTCCGCGCCGCGCAGGAAGGCTATACGTCCGAAGACATCGACATGCGCGATGTCATCTACCGCGGCGTGCAGGGCAAGGTCGACAACAAGCTGTGGGGCTTCCAGGGCACGGTCCGCTACGATTTCGGCGGCGTCGCCTTGGAGTACAACGGCAGCTACCGCGACGTCGATTATTTCCAGATCAACGCCGCCGCCGACGGCAATACCTGGCCGGGGCGCGACCTGCGCGCACGTCCGCCGGGCGAGCCGGCGACCTGGGGCGGCATCGACTACGACAATTTCGGCACCAACTACCTGCAGGCGCGCTCGCAGTCGCAGACCCATGAGCTGCGCCTGTCGTCCGACGACGATGCGCGCTTCCGCTGGACCACCGGCGGCTTCTATTTCCACGAGAAGCAGCAGGTCGGTTTCATGGCCCTCGCCGACAAGGGCGCGTTCTACTCGGGCACCGAATTCACCATGCCCGATGTCGACGGCAAGTCCTGGGCGGCGTTCGGCGACGGCACCTTCGATGTCAACGAGCGCCTGCGGGTCAAGGGCGGCGTGCGCTACACCGACGAGCGCAAGTCGCGCGACGGCATCGGCGGCAACTGGACCATCGGCCTGGGCGGCGACGGCGGCGTGTTCCAGACCCGCCTCGGCACCGAAGGCTTCAAGCCGACCCTGCTCGACCGGCCCTCGTTCGAGGTGACCGGCCTGACCAGCAACGCCGACCTCGCCCGTTTCCTGCTGCAGGGCATCCTGCAGGCCGGCGCGCGCGACACCATGCAGCAACAACTCGCCGGCATCGTCGATGGCAGCCGCCCGAACGGCACCTGCGTCGACCGCCCCGACACCGGCGGCAACACCGTCAACTGCCCGGCTAACGGCCAGCACAGCTTTCTCGTGCTGGGCGTGCCGTCGGCGCAGCACGGCTCGAGCGCATTCGACTTCATCGACTGGCGCCTGGGCTTCGAGTACGACCTCAGCGAGCGCAACCTGCTGTACGCGACCGTCTCCACCGGCCACAAGGCCGGCGGTTTCAACGACAGCTTCGACGTCAACGTGATTCCGGAAACCTACAAGCCGGAGAAACTGACCGCGTTCGAAATCGGCTCGAAGAACTCCTTCGAGTTCCTCGGCCGCACTTCGACCTTCAACGTCAGCGGCTTCTACTACGACTACGACGACCAGGTCTTCCAGGACCTCAGCGTGATTGCCTTCAACCCCGACGGCGAGGCCACCGGTTTCGCCCTGGTCAATCGCAACGTCGGCAAGTCCGAGCTGTACGGCATCGAGGCCGAAAGCCGCCTGCGCTTCGGCGGCGGTTTCACCCTCGACCTCAATGCGCTGTACCTGCAGACCGAGATCAAGGAGGGCATCGTCGCCGACGTGCGCAGCCAGGACTTCGGCAACGGCGGCATCACCTCGCAGATCGACCTGTCCGGCAACGACCTGCCGCTCTCGTCCAAATACACCTTCAATGCGCGTTTGCAACAGGCCATCGAGTTCTCGCGCGGCACCTTCGACTGGCAGGTGCTGGCTGCGTATCGCTCGTCGTTCTTCCTGACCCAGTACAACGACCGCGACGTGATCTTCCTGCGCGACACTGCCGGCACCGTCGACCGTATCGAAGACTCGGCGACCGCGGGCTTCCCCGACGAGCAGAAGGGCTTTACCCAGATCAACGCCGGCGCCGGTTTCACCACGCTCGACGGCGCCTGGCGGGTCGAGGTTTGGGGCAGCAACCTGACCAACAAGGACGTGTCGCAGAAGGCCCTGGTCGGCTCCGGCGTCAACACGCGCTTCCTCAACGATGCGCGCAGCTACGGCGTGCGGGTGCGCTGGAACTTCTGATGGCTGTCGTACCGCGTCCCAAGCCCCTCGCTCCGCTCCGCGCGAACCTCCACGGCGTGCGGGCGGGGCGAAGGGGATTCGAAGCGGACGTGGGCGAAGATCGGGGGGCGTTCGACGAGTTTCCGTGCGCCATCTTCCCGCCGCCGCGCCGCCTCCCGCGCAGCACACTTAGCCACTGCAATCGAATTCATCGATGAACAGCGGCCGCGATCATGGCCGCGCCGCACGGCAGCGCGTAGAACGGCGAAGACACCGCCCCGGACAGATAGGACCGCATGAAACTCTCCCTGCTCGACACCCTCATCGTCCTGGTCTACCTGGCCGGCGTGTTCGCTCTCGCGCAGTGGGTCTCGCGCGAGAAACCCGGGCACGAGAAAACCGCAAAGGATTACTTTCTCGCCAGCAAGGCGCTGCCGTGGTGGGCGATCGGCGCGTCCCTGATCGCCGCCAACATCTCCGCCGAGCAGATCATCGGCATGTCCGGGTCCGGCTATGCGCTCGGCCTGGCGATCGCGTCTTATGAATGGATGGCGGCGGCGACCTTGCTGGTGGTCGGCAAGTTCTTCCTGCCGATCTTCCTGCGCAACGGCATCTACACCATGCCGCAGTTCCTCGAGGAACGTTACGGCACCCGCATCCGCACCCTGATGGCGGTGTTCTGGCTCGGCCTGTACGTATTCGTCAACCTGACCTCGATCCTGTGGCTCGGTTCGCTGGCGATCGTGCAGGTGACCGGTATGGACCAGATGCTGGCGCTGAGCCTGCTCGGCGGTTTCGCCCTGGCCTATCAGCTGTACGGCGGGCTCAAGGCGGTCGCGTTGACCGACATCGTGCAGGTGTCGTTGCTGGTGCTCGGCGGCTTGCTGGTCGCCGGGCTGACCCTGAGCAAGATCGGCGATGGCGCCGGCATCGTCGCCGGCTTCAAGACCTTGTGGGCGACGCATCCTGAGCACTTCAAGATGATCCTGCCGCCGGACAGCCCCTTCTACAAGGATCTGCCCGGCATCGGCGTATTGGTCGGCGGCCTGTGGGTGGCGCACGTCAGCTACTGGGGTTTCAATCAGTACATCATCCAGCGCGCCCTGGCCGCCAAGGACCTGCGCGAGGCGCAGAAAGGCATCGTATTCGCCGCGATCCTGAAGCTGGTGCTGCCGATCATCGTGGTGCTGCCGGGCATCGCCGCGGTGATGCTGGCGCCGGGCCTGGAACGCAACGACGATGCCTACCCCGCGATGATGGCGCTGCTGCCGACCGGCGCGCTGGGCCTGGTGTTCGCGGCCCTGATCGCGGCGATCGTGGCCTCGCTGGCGTCGAAGATCAATTCGGTCGCGACCATCTTCACCCTCGACTTCTACGCCAAGCACCGCCCGGATGCGTCGGAGCGAAAGCTGGTGCGGATCGGCCGCATCACCGCGGCGGTGTCGATCGCGATCGGCATCCTGACCGCGCGGCCGCTGCTAGGCAGCTTCGATCAGGGCTTCCAGTACATCCAGGAATACACCGGCTTCTTCACCCCGGGCATCGTGGTGATCTTCGTGCTCGGCCTGTTCTGGAAGCGCGCCAACGAAGCCGGCGCACTCGCCGCGGCGGTGGGCTCGTTGGCGCTGTCGATCGTGCTCAAGCAAGCCTGGCCGGAGCTGCCCTTCGTCAACCGCGTCGGCGTGGTGTTCGTACTGGCGGCGATCCTGGCGGTGGCGGTGTCCTTGCTGACGCCGTCCGGCGCCGGTCGCGACCGCATCCATACCGACGGCGTGAGCTTTGCCACCGCGCCTTCGTTCAACATCGCCGCGATCGCCGTGCTGGCGATCCTGGTCGCGCTGTACACGCTGTTCTGGTGAGCGCGGCTGTTCTGGTAAGTGCGAGCGCGCGAGCCCGGCGGGCGCCGCGCGTCGCGCATATCGCCTCGGCGCATCGCCCGTGCGCCGGCTCAGCGCCGGCGCGTGCGGCCCTTGCCGATCGGACCGGTCGACTGGCGCAACTGCAGCTCGTAGCCGGCGGTGATCATCTGGCCGCCGTCGGGCGCCTTGATGCGCTTGAACAACTCGTGGGTCGCCAGGCGGCCCATCTCGCGCGTCGGCTGGCGCACCGTGGTCAGCGGCGGATAGATCTGGCGCGCGATCGGCGTGTCGTCGAAGCCGCACACCGACACGTCGCCCGGAATCGACAAGCCCATCTCGCTGGCGGTGCGGATCGTGCCCGCGGCCATGTCGTCGTTGGCGGCGAAGATCGCGGTCGGCCGATCCGCCATCAACAACAGACGCTGGGCGCAGATCGCGCCGGTGTCGTAGTGGAAGTCGCCGTCGATCACCAGTTCGGGATCGTAGGCGATGCCGGCCGCGGCAAGACCGTCGCGATAACCGTTCAAGCGCCACTGGCTGGCGCCGTGTTCGGGATGGCCCTTGATGTGGGCGATGCGGCGATGACCCAGCGAGACCAGGTGGGCCATCATCTCGCGCACCGCGCGTTCTTCGTCGAGGACCACGCCGATGCGGCCGCCGCGCAGTTTCGGCGAGATGTTGGCGTAGGGAATGCCGAGCTGGCCGAGGCGCTTCATCAGGCCGGGGTGATCGGTCAGCGGCGGCGTCAACACCAGACCGTCGGCGCGCGAGTGCTGGATGATCTCGTCGACGTGGGCGACGAATTTGCGTTCGCCGTAGGTCACCGGCGCCAGCATCAGGTTGTAGTGATGGGCGATGCAGGCATCGAGCATGCCGGCCTGCACTTCCATCAGATAGTTGCTCGACGGGTTGTCGTAGAGCAGCGCGACCAGGAACGAACGCTGGCCGGCGAGGCTGCGCGCCGAGGGATTGGGGCGGTACTGCAACTTGCGCGCGGCGGCTTCGACGCGCTTGCGCGTGTCCTCGCTGACGTTCGGTTCCTGGTTGAGTACGCGCGAGACGGTCTTCATCGACACGCCCGCCGCTTCCGCTACATCTTCGATGCGTACTCGCATGACCGGTCGTTTCCCTTGCCGCGTGTTCTGCGCATTTTGCCAGAATGCGCGCCGAATACTCATCTATTGCGCGCGACGACGACGAACGGATTCGCAGATCGTGCCCCATCGTATCGCCCCAACAGGAGTGAACCATGAATGCAACGACGAGCGAACGCGTTCGCGCCGCGGTTCCATCGATCCAAGTGTGCCGCTCGCGGGGGCGCTGGCGGCTGTGCGCGCTCGCCCTCGCCTTGTTGCCGGCCTTGGCCGTCGCGGCCGAGGGCGTAGCCAAGATCGATCCGGCCCACTGGCCGGCGCTGAAGGCGCCCTTGCCGCGCGACGAGGCGCTGGAGCGGCGCATCGCCGAGCTGATGGCGAAGATGAGCGTAGAGGAAAAAGTCGGCCAGATCGTCCAGGCCGACATCAACAGCGCCACGCCCGAGGATGTGCGCAAGTACCATCTGGGCTCGGTACTGGCCGGCGGCAACTCCGAACCCGGCGGCATTTCCGAGCCCGGCGGGCGCTACGACGCGCCGCCGCAGGAGTGGCTGGACATCGCCGACCGCTTCTATGCGGCATCGATAGACGCCAGCGACGGCAAGGTCGCGATCCCCATCCTGTTCGGCATCGACGCGGTGCACGGTCACAATAATCTGATCGGCGCGACCCTGTTCCCGCACAACATCGGCTTGGGCGCGACCCGCAACCCCGAACTGATCCGGCGCATCGGCGAGGCCACCGCGGCGGAAGTACGCGCGACCGGCATGGAGTGGACCTTCGCGCCGACCCTGACGGTGCCGCGCGACGATCGCTGGGGCCGCACCTACGAAGGCTATTCCGAAGACCCGCGGGTGGTCGCCAGCTATGCCGCGGCGGCGATCGAAGGCCTGCAGGGCAAGCTCGGCAGCAAACAATTCCTCGACGGCGCGCACGTGATCGCCACCGCCAAGCATTTCCTCGCCGACGGCGGGACTTTAGAGGGCCGCGACCAGGGCGATGCCCACATCGGCGAGGCCGAACTGCGCGACGTGCACGGCGCCGGTTATCCGCCCGCGCTGGAAGCCGGCGCGCAGACGGTGATGGCCTCGTTCTCGAGTTGGCAGGGCCAGAAGATGCACGGCAACCGCGAGTTGCTGACCCAGGTGTTGAAGCAGCGCATGGGCTTCGACGGCTTCGTGGTCGGCGACTGGAACGCGCACGGGCAGCTGACCGGTTGCAGCAATGAGAACTGCGCGGCGGCGTTCAATGCCGGCGTCGATATGCTGATGGCGCCCGACAGTTGGCGCGGCTATTACGACAATGCGCTCAAGCAAGTGCGCAGCGGCGAGATCGCGATGGCGCGGCTAGACGATGCGGTGGCGCGCATCCTGCGGGTCAAACTGCGTCTGGGCCTGTTCGAAGCCGGCGCACCGTCCAAGCGCCCGCTCGGCGGCAAGTTCGAGGTGCTCGGCAGCCCCGAGCATCGCGCGGTCGCGCGTCAGGCGGTGCGCGAGTCGCTGGTGTTGCTGAAGAACCAGGGCGGCCTGCTGCCGCTGCGGCCGCAGCAACGCATCCTGGTCGCCGGCGATGGCGCCGACAACATCGCCAAGCAGTCCGGCGGCTGGACCCTGAACTGGCAGGGCACCGGCCTGAAACCGGCCGATTTCCCGAATGCGCAATCGATCTGGTCGGGCCTGCGCGAGGGCATCCAGGCCGCGGGCGGCCAGGCCGAACTCGCCGTCGACGGCCAGTACAAGAGCAAGCCCGACGTCGCCATCGTCGTCTACGGCGAGGACCCGTACGCCGAATTCCAGGGCGACCTGCGCACGCTCGCGTTCCGGCCGACCCGCAATCCGGAACTCGAACTGATCAAGCGCCTGAAATCGCAGGGCATCGCCGTGGTCAGCGTGCTGCTGTCGGGCCGGCCGCTGTGGGTCAATCGCGAGATCAACGCCTCCGATGCCTTTGTCGCTGCGTGGTTGCCGGGTTCGGAAGGCGGCGGCATCGCCGACGTGCTGCTGCGCGACGGCCAGGGCGGCATCGCCCACGACTTCAAGGGCAGGTTGCCGTACTCGTGGCCGAAGACCGCGGTGCAGGTGACGAATGTCGGCGACAAGGACTATGCGCCGCAGTTCGCCTTCGGCTATGGCCTGAGCTATGCGCGCGGCGGCGAGGTCGCGGCCTTGTCGGAGGACCCGGGCACGGCCGATCTCGATCAACGTTCGATGCAGTTCCTCGGCCGCGGCGCCTTGCCGCGCGCCTGGCGCCTGCGCGTCGATTCGCAGGGCAAGCACGGCGAAGCGAGCAAGCCGCCGCTGGCGACCGCGGATCGCGCGCTCGCGATCACCGCGGTCGACTACCAGGCGCAGGAAGACGCCTGGCGCCTGCAATGGAACGGCGATGCCAAGGTGGAATGGGTCGCCGACACGCCGGTCGAACTGGTGCGCGAGACCAACGGCGACGTGCAGCTGCTGATCGACCTCAAAGTCGACGCGGTCGGCGCGGGCGAGACGAACCTGATCGCCGCCTGCGGGCCGAAGTGCGGGTCCAAGGTACCGTTCGGCGACACCTTGCGCGGCCTGCCGCGCGGCCAGTGGCTGCGCATCGGCGTGCCCCTGAAATGCGTGCGTGCCGGCGGCGCCGACATGGCCAAGCTCGAGGTGCCGTTCGGCCTGCAGGCCTCGGCCGGGACGACGATCACCCTGCACGAAGTGGCCTATGGCACCGACGCCGACCGGGTCGCGGACTGCAAGCGCCAATAAGCTGCCTCGTCGCAATCGTGGGCGCCCGCGTCATCGCTTTAGCCCCTCTCCCGTTCACGGGAGAGGGGTTGGGGTGAGGGGGGCACCACACCCTGGACAGTTTGTCCTGTGGCAGTTTGCCGCAGGCCCGCCGCGCGGGCATCGACTAGGATGCCGCGCATGAACGCATCGAGCAGTGCACGTCCGCTCCTCAGCGGCCTGATCGTGGACGACGACATGGCCTATGCCGCGACCCTCCAGCGCAGCCTGGGCCGCCGCGGCGTCGAAACCCGCACCGCGGCGAGCATCGCCGAAACCCTGGAACTGGCCCTGCGGCAAGTGCCGGCCTTCGCCCTGATCGACCTCAAACTGGGACACGAATCCGGCCTGCAACTGATCCGTCCCTTGCGCGAGCTGCGCGCCGACATGCGCATCGTGCTGGTGACCGGGTACGCCAGCGTCGCCACCGCGGTCGACGCGATCAAGCGCGGTGCCGACGACTATCTGCCCAAACCGGCGAGCATCTCCAACATCCTCGCCGTGCTCGGACTGGAGTCGTGCGACACGCCCCCGGTGCTGCCCGCGCCGGAGACGATGATGCCGTTGCGGCGGATGGAGTGGGAGCACATCCAGCAGGCCCTGACCGATACCGGCGGCAACATCTCCGCTACCGCGCGTTTGCTTGGGATGCATCGCCGCTCTTTGCAGCGAAAACTGGGTAAACGTCCGGGGCCGGAGCGCGGTTTGATCGGGTTTTGAGGTTGGGGTGGCCTGCGCCGTATCAGTCTTGCGACGCCATCGGCTGGAGCCCAGGGTAGGAGCGACGCAAGTCGCGACCGCGCTGTGATGGTCTTGCTTCGAAGCGATCAAGCAAGGTCAAGGTCAGGATCAAACGCCAAAAGCTTCCGCCACTAAAGCGGCGGGTTACTTTCTTTTGTCATAAGCAACAAAAGAAAGGTAAC
>NZ_JBQEOE010000041.1:0-35162 GCF_052045105.1 Lysobacter sp. 22409
TTTTCCGATAAGACGTCCCTGTCTTATCGGAAAACGCCGCACGTCCTGTGCGGCGCCCTCCGGGTCTACGGTTGCATCGCGAGCTCATCGCTGCGCCAAGCTTTCACGGCAACGGCAACGGCAACGGCGCCGTGGTTGAGACAGATACCCATCCCGGCCGGCGATGGCGGCTGGACGAACGCGGTCGCGGCTCGCGCCGCTCCTACCCTGGTAACGTCGTTGCTCTTGCTCTTGCTGTGGCTGTGCGTCGCTTGGCACTCGCGAGGGCGATAGAAGACCCAAAGGGCGGCCCGCATGGATGCGGGCCGTTTTTCATCGGGACAGGGATGTCCCGTATGAAAAATATCCGCGTTGGCATCGCTCGTGCGGGCCTGTGATTCAAAGCAAAAGCAACTTCTTTGGTGACTTTCTTTTGTTGCTTTAGACAAAAGAAAGTTACCCGCCGCTTTAGTGGCGGAAGCTTTAGGCGTTTGATCCTGATCCTGCTTGAACGATGCACCGCGAGACCGAAACGGTGCGGTCGCGGCTCGCGCCGCTCCTACCCCCGCGACGGCACGCCGCTTTCGATGAACGACACCGGCGTTGATGTTTCTGCGCGTTCCTTGATCGCGGCTTGTGACCGAAGGAAATCCAGTAGGACGCCGCTCTTACCCCTGCGCAAGCGAGAGGCTTCGATAGGTGTCGAGGGGCGTTGTTGTTTCTGTGCGTCCCGTGGTCGCGGCTCACGCCGCTCCTACAGGGGCAGAAACCCCTGCCCCAAACGCCAAGCTCAGCGCGAAGCCAGCACCGCCACCACCGCGGCCGCGGCCAGCCAGGCCAGGTCGGTGCCGGTGTTGGCTAGCTGGATCAGGGTCCAGGCGAAATGCGGCCCCAGCTTGGTCGCCGCCTCGAGCGGGTCGAGCCCGAGCATGGCGCCGACCTGGGACGAAGCGATGCCCCAGTTGGCCACCGCGACGATCACGGCGGTCGCCGCCAGGCCCAGTGCCGCCCGGCGCGGGCCCGGGCGCCAGCCGCCCAGGCGCAGCATCCAGGCGATGTCGAGCGCCCCGAACACCGCCATCCAACTGAACTGATGGTCGTAGGCGACCGAAAACAACACCCAGAACGCCGCGAAACCGAAGGTGCCGAGCAACAGCAGCAGCCAGGAAAACGGGGTGATGCGGCGTTCGCGGCGATCGGCCGAGGCTGGGCTGCGCTGTTCGGTCGGGTGGGCGACGGTCATGGGCGGAACACTGTGGGCGGGGCAAGCCCTACAGCATAGCGGCCCCAGCCCGGTAGAATGGTGCGACTTGTGCTGCGGCACGGCATCCCCATCTTTCCGCCATGTATTCCCGCAGCAGCGAACCCGTCCGTTTCGAGCGCGATTGCGCCGTCGTCCTGGTGCCCCAGGGCGACCAGGTCACCTTGCCCGCGGGCAGCGTCGGCTATGTCACCCAGGCCCTCGGCGGCAGTTACACCGTTTTCGTCGAAGGCAACCTGTTCCGCATCGCCGGCCGCGACGCCGACGCGATCGGCAAGGAGCCGCCGGAACCGCTGGAATTGCCCGAAGGCGCCGACGACGAAGCCGTCGAGCAACTGGTGTGGCGGCAGCTGCGCACCTGTTTCGACCCGGAGATCCCGATCAACGTGGTCGAGCTGGGCCTGGTCTACGAGGCCACCGTCAAGCACCGCGACGACGGCCAGCGCACGGTCGAGGTCCGCATGACCCTGACCGCGCCGGCCTGCGGCATGGGCGACATCCTGGTCGACGACGTGCGCGCCAAGCTCGAGATGATCCCGACCGTGGCCGAAGCCGACGTCGAGCTGGTGTTCGACCCGCCGTGGAACCGCAACATGATGTCCGAGGCCGCCCGGCTCGAAACCGGCATGCTCTGAACGGAGCTGCGGCACCGCCGCTGCCGTTCGAACCGCGCGTCGCCGCCCTCCGCTGGCACGCCGCTTAGCGACCTGAACACGCTGAACCGACGCGGCCGAGGGCTGTCGCCGGCATGCCTCGTCCTGTCTCTCGGCGAGGCCATTCATCGCGCCGCTGCGGCACCGGTGCGACGCGTTCATGTTTCCCACGGCGAAGCCGCATGCGCCCGCGCACTGTCGGAATGCGTGACAGAAGACACGTCCGGGGCCCTGTTAATTGGCCCGCGCCGGCTTGAAGGCACATTTGTCCAGCGCTTAGCGTGATACCGCGGACCGGGTCATAGCGAGTCCGTACACAAACAGCGCGGACGCTGTCGCGGACGACTCAACATCGGTTCGAGGCAGACCACCGCGCGTTGACGCCGTCATTCGGCACTTCGTTTTTGGGGGTTCCATCCATGTCCGATCGTTCCATGCGCGCGATGCGCAAGCACGCGCTCGCCGCCGCCACCGTGACCGCGCTGTCCTGCGTCGCGATGTCCGCCTTCGCCGCCGATCGCATCAACCTCGCCGCCCTGGCCAATGAAAGCCAGGACGAATTCATCGTCAAATACCGCGACGGCAGCGCCCAGCGCAGCAACGCCGCCACCCTCGAGCGTTCGCTGAGCAGCGCCGCGACCGGTTTCGCCGGCAAGGGCAAGGCGCTCGGCCTCAAGCACCTGCGCCGCACCGCGCTCGGTTCGGACGTGGTCCGCGCCGGCCGCAAGCTCGACCGCGTCGAAGCCGAATCGCTGATGCGCCAGATCGCCGCCGACCCGAACGTCGAATACGTCGAGCCGAATGCGCGCATGTATCCGACCGCCACCCCGAACGACACCCGCTTCGGCGAGCAATGGGGCTACACCGATGCCGACGCCGGCATCAACGCCACCACCGCCTGGGACATCAGCACCGGCACCGGCGTGGTCGTGGCCGTGATCGACACCGGCATCGTCAGCCACACCGACCTCAACGCCAACATCCTGCCCGGCTACGATTTCGTCAGCGACGCCACCGCCGCGCGCGACGGCAACGGCCGCGATTCCGATCCGAGCGATCAGGGCGACTGGTTCGTCGCCGGTGAGTGCGGCCGCACCTACAACAGCAATTCGAGCTGGCACGGCACCCACGTCGCCGGCACCGTCGCGGCGGTGACCAACAACGCCAAGGGCGTGGCCGGCACCGCGTACAACGCCAAGGTCGTACCGGTGCGCGTGCTCGCCAAGTGCGGCGGCAGCCTGGCCGACATCGCCGACGCCATCACCTGGGCCTCGGGCGGCACCGTTTCCGGCGTGCCGGCCAACGCCAACCCGGCCGAAGTCATCAACATGAGCCTCGGCGGTTCCGGCGCCTGCGGTTCGACCTACCAGGCCGCGATCAACGGCGCTGTCTCGCGCGGCACCACCGTCGTCGTCGCCGCCGGCAACAACAACGGCAATGCCGCCGATGCGCGTCCGGCCAACTGCACGGGCGTGATCACGGTCGGCGCGGTCGACAGCGCCGGTGCGCGTTCGGTGTGGAGCAGCACGCAGAAGTCGAACTACGGCGCGGTGGTCGACATCGCCGCCCCGGGTTCGAACATCCTGTCGACGCTCAACGCCGGCACCACCACCCCGGGCGCTGAGAGCTATGCGTCCTACGGCGGCACCTCGATGGCGACGCCGCACGTCGCCGGCGTGGTCGCGCTGCTGCAGGCCAAGGCGACGACGCCGAAGACCCCGGCCGAAATCGAAACCCTGCTCAAGAACACCGCGCGCGCTTTCCCGCAGACGCCGGACCAGCCGATCGGCGTGGGCATCGTCAACGCCAAGGCGGCGCTGGATGCGCTCGGCGGCACCCCGAACCCGGGCACGCAGACCTACAGCAACGGCACCGACTACAACATTCCGGACAACAACACGACCGGCGTGTCGAGCAGCATCACGGTGTCGGGCCGCACCGGCAACGCGCCGAGCAACGCTTCGGTGACGGTCAACATCATCCACCCTTACAAGGGTGACCTGAAGGTCGACCTGATCGCGCCGGACGGTTCGGTTTACAACATCCATAACCGCAGCGGCGGCAGCGCCGACAACGTCAGCGGCACGTTCACGGTGAACCTGTCCAGCGAAGCGCTCAACGGCACCTGGAAGCTGCGCGCGGTCGATGCCGCGGCGGTCGACGTCGGCCGCATCGACACCTGGAGCATCACGTTCTGATGGCGGGCCGACGGTCCGCATAGACCCAGGCGCAACACCGACCCCGGCTTCGGCCGGGGTCTTTTTTTGCCGCGTGGGGCAGGGCATCGGTTCGAACGAAAGCCCTGCGAACGGGCGATTCAGTGGCGCTCCGGGTGCGCTTCGACGTCCGGACGCGTGGTCGCTGAATGCGCAGTCGCTAAACGCGTGCCGGGTTGAAGCATGGCGGCTCGCAGCGGCGCAATGCGGGCTCGGCGTTGCGGATGGATCACCCGGGCATCGCGTCATCACGGTGTCCAGGACGGCTCCCACGAAGATGTGTCCGGCGACACTTTTTCGCGCCTGAGGTAGGGGGTTTTTACGTTTTTACGTTGTGACGATCGCCACACAAGTGCGTAACAAATGCGTGATTTGCTTCACTTTTACGCCACAAAACGGTGACGTCGATCTCTTGTCGTTGCGGCCGCGCAATCGTTAGCGTGGATCGACGGATCGCATCGGCTTTCGCCGGATGCGCTTCGCGAACAAGTCCGGGCATCGCGGCGTCCTCGTCGTTGCCGACGGTCCACCGGACGACTCCGCCGCACTGCGGCCACTTCAGTTTAGGGGTTCTCAACAGATGTCCGTTCGTTCGAATCGCGTACACGCCCTTGCCGCCGCCACCGCCCTGGTGCTGGCTTCGACCGTCGCCGGCTCGGCTTTCGCCGCCGAGCGCGTCAACCTCAGCGGCCTGCAGACCGCCGCCAAGTTCGACCGATTCATCGTCAAGTACCGCGACGGCAGCGTCGAGCGCAGCAGCGCCGCGAGCGTGCAGAGCGCGCTCAGCACCGCCGCGACCGCATCGGCCGGCAAGGTCAAGGGCAAGGCCGCGCTCGGCCTGAAGCACCTGCGCCGCACCGCCATCGGCGCCGATGTGGTGCGCGCGGACCGTGCGCTCGATCGCGCCGAGGCCGAATCGCTGATGCGCCAGATCGCCGCCGACCCGAACGTGGACTTCGTCGAAGTCGACGTGCGCCGCCATGCCCTGCTGACCCCGAACGACACTCACTACGGCGTGCAGTACGGCTTCAACGGCGCCAACGGCGGCATGCGCGTCGACCAGGCCTGGGACGTCTCCACCGGCAGCGGCGCGGTCGTTGCCGTGCTCGACACCGGCATCACCCCGCACAGCGACCTCAACGCCAACATCCTGCCGGGCTACGACTTCATTACCGACACCTTCGTCTCGCGCGACGGCGACGGCCGCGATTCGAACCCGAACGACGAAGGCGACTGGAACAACGCCACCGAGTGCGACCAGCCCGGCTACGACGTCGACGCCAGCGATTCGAGCTGGCACGGCACTCACGTCGCCGGTACCGTCGCCGCGGTGACCAACAACGCCAAGGGCGTCGCCGGCACCGCGTTCAACGCCAAGGTCGTGCCGGTGCGCGTGCTCGGCCGCTGCGGCGGTTACGACTCCGACATCTCCGACGCCATCGTCTGGGCTTCGGGCGGCAGCGTGTCGGGCATCCCGGCCAACGCCAACCCGGCCGAAGTGATCAACCTCAGCCTGGGCGGCGGCGGCGCCTGCCCGAGCAGCTACCAGACCGCGATCAACGGCGCGGTCGGCCGCGGCACCACCATCGTCGTGGCCGCCGGCAACGAAAGCGCGAACGTCTCGACCTCGACGCCGGCCAACTGCGCCAACGTCATCGCGGTCGCGGCCACCACCTCGGCCGGCGCCAAGGCGGGCTTCTCGAACTACGGCACCGGCATCGACGTGTCGGCGCCGGGCGACCAGATCGCCTCGACCCACAACGGCGGCACCACCACCCAGGGCGCCGAGCAGTACGTGTACATGAGCGGCACCTCGATGGCTTCGCCGCACGTCGCCGGTGTGGTCGCACTGCTGCAGTCGAAGGCGACCACGCCGAAGACCCCGGCCGAAATCGAGACCCTGCTCAAGAACACCGCGCGTGCGCTCCCGGGCGCCTGCTCGGGCGGTTGCGGCGCCGGCATCGTCAACGCCAAGGCCGCGCTCGACGCGCTCGGCGGCGGCACCCCGCCGACCGGTGTGCAGACCTACACCAACGGCACCGACGTCGCCATCCGCGACAACGCCACGGTCGAAAGCAGCATCGCCGTGTCGGGCCGCACCGGCAACGCGCCGAGCAATGCTTCGATCTCGGTCAACATCGTCCACACCTACAAGGGCGACCTGAAGGTCGACCTGATCGCGCCGGACGGCACGCTCTACAACATCCACAACCGCACCGGCTCGGGCACCGACAACGTCGTCGGCACCTTCACCAAGAACCTGTCGAGCGAAACGCTCAACGGCACCTGGAAGCTGCGCGTCAACGACAACGCCTCGCAGGACACCGGTCGCATCGACACCTGGAGCATCACGTTCTAAACCCGCCGGCAGGCTGCCCGTGAGGCTTGCCGACGTTCAGAACCCCGGTTTCGACCGGGGTTCTTTTTTTTAGGCTCGCGCGCAGTCACCGAGGTGAACGCACGCCGACTTCCGGCTGTGCCAGATAGCGCGCTCACGTCCGCCAACGAACGCGGGGAGTAAGCTCTGAACGTCGCCGGCAGCGGGCCGCGACCGGTCGCGATGCCCGATCTTTTCATCGCAAGATGCAACCCCGAACCTCAGGTTCATGCGTTCCATCGATACCCGCTCACAGGAGAAGCCCGCATGCCGTTCCCGATCCGTACGTTGTGGCTGTCGTCCACGGCCTTGTTCCTCTCCATTGCGATGACCGCCTGCATGGCCTCCAGCACCACTCCCGACAACACTCCCGGCGCGAGATCCCAAGTGAATTCCGAAGTCAATCCGGAAGTGAATCCGAACCCGAAGCGGGCGCCGGCCCAAGTCGGCGAACCCGCCGGCGGCGGCCCATTCGCGCAGTTCATCGTCAAGTACCGCGACGACAGCGCGCCGCTCAAGCAGCAAGACACGGTGCAGACGCGCCTGAACCAGACCGCGCAGCGCCTGCAAGGCGTGGCCGGCAAGGGGGGCGCCCCGACCCTGACCTGGAAGCACCGCATGGGCATCAACGCCGACGTGTTCAGCGTCAGCCCGGCGCTCGACCGCGCCGGCGCGCAGCGCCTGATGCAGGCCTTCGCCGCCGATCCGGACGTGCAGTTCATCGAGCCCGACAACCACATCGCGCTCGATCCGATCATCCGCGGGCCGGAGGTCATCGAGAAGTAATCGCCGGCGCGACGCGTCGCCGGAACCTCCAGCAAGACTGCAAGAAATTCATTGACGCAAGGCACGCAATCTTCGCTGCGAAGCACAAAAAAACCCCGGCAAAAGCCGGGGTTTTTTGTTGCGCGAAAGGCGCCGTCGCGCGGAGGTTTTATCGCTCCGCGATCGGCGGATTTCGCCTGCGCGAAAGAGTTTTCCGATGCATGACCTGCATCACGAACGGTGCCGTCTAATCGCAGGCCAAACCGTTGCCGCGGCCTTGCGCGAAACGTTAGCGTCGAAGTGCGGAGGGACGACGACTCGATCCGCAATCACGAAACGCCAGATCGGGGCACGAGGGCGAACAGGTACTGGCGAACAGGCCGCCTGCCTTCGATGTTCCGGCGATCACCTTTCGGCCGCGTTTGCGGCTTTACTTCCTTCGGGGGTTCCACCAATGACCAGCAAGTCTCGCAACCGCGTCCGTGCGCGCGGCCTGAACACCGCTCGCGTCGCCGTACTCGCATCCGCGATCGCCGCACTGCCGGCCTTCGCCGCACAACCGCTGTTCGTCGGCGACGCCACGCCGCGCGCCGGTATCGCCGGCAGCCAGGGCTCGTCCGCCCTAGGCCGTGCGCAGAGCCTGGCCGCCGCGCCGGCCACCGCCTCGCTGCGGCTCAAGCGCGCCGATGCCGCCGTGGTCAGCGCGCAGACGCGCGAAATCGAACTGCAGCTCGGCGGCCACCTGGTCAACGCCGTGCTCGACAACGTCCGCGAAACCCGCGGCGGCAGCACGGTCTGGATGGGCCACCTGCGCGGCACCGGCAAGGCCGCCGCCCGCACTGCGCGCGAAGTGCGTCACGACGAACGCAACTCGGTCGCCCTGGTGCGCCGCGGCAACGGCGTCACCGGCAACGTCCGCGTCGACGGCCAGCTGTATCGCATCCGTCCGCTCGCCGACGGCAGCCATGCGGTGATCGAGGTCGACGAAACCCGCATGCCGCCCGATCATGCCGCCGACTACAACGAGGCGAGCCTGCCCCAGATCGACATGCGCGCGGCCGCCACGCAGGCCGCCCGCAGCGGCGGCCTGGTCGGCCCGGCCGCGACCGAGCCCGGAGCCACCGCCACCATCCGTGTGCAGGTGGTCGCGACCAACGACGCGGTCACGGCTTATGGCGGCGATATGGAGGCGCTGGTCGAACTGGCCGTCGCCGAAAGCAACCAGGGCTACGTCAATTCCAACGTCGGCATCAACATGGTGCTGGCCAACTACCGCACCGTCCAATACACCTCGGTCGGCGACGGCCACGCCACCGACGTGGACCGCTTCGAAGGTACCAACGACGGTTACATGGACGACATCCACGGTACCCGCGACGCCAATGCCGCCGACGTCAATGTCCTGGTCATCAACGACGACAGCAACTGCGGCCGCGCGGCCGCGATCGGTTCGAACGCCGCCACCGCGTTCGCGACCGTGCACTACGATTGCGCGACCGGCTACTACAGCTTCGCTCACGAGATCGGCCATCTGTTGTCGGCCCGTCACAACCAGCAGAACGATCCGAACACGCTGCCTTACGCTTACGGTCACGGTTACCAGTACATGCCCGCGCAGGGTGCTCGCTGGCGCACCATCATGGCCTACCAGTGCCCGGGCACGGCCTGCACCCGCCTGAACTACTGGTCCAACCCGGACGTCACCTATGGCGGCGTGGCGATGGGCACGGCCGATGTGAACCACAACCAGCGCGTGCTGGTGCAGACCAAGGCGGCGATGGCGGCATTCCGCGCCGACCCGGGCGCCAATGTCGCACCGGTGGCGAATTTCAGCTCCAGCGCCAGCGGCCTGACGGTGAACTTCACCGACAGCTCCACCGACAGCGACGGCAGCATCGCCTCGCGCAGCTGGAACTTCGGCGACGGCACCAGCTCGACCGCGACCAACCCGAGCAAGACTTACACCGCAGCCGGCACCTACAGCGTCGTCCTGACGGTCACCGACGACGACGGCGCCACCCACAGCAAGACCGCCTCGGTCACGGTCAGCGCCAGCGGCGTGCAGACCTATAGCAACGGCACCGACGTCAACATCCCGGACAACAACGCCACCGGCGCGAGCAGCAGCATCGCCGTGTCCGGGCGCAGCGGCAACGCGCCGAGCAACGCCAGCGTTTCGGTCAACATCGTCCACCCGTACAAGGGCGACCTGATCGTCGACCTGATCGCGCCGGACGGCTCGGTCTACAACATCCACAACCGCAGCGGCGGCAGCGCCGACAACGTCACCGGCACCTTCACCAAGAACCTGTCGAGCGAGCCGCTCAACGGTACCTGGAAGCTGCGCGCGGCCGACCGCGCCTCGCAGGACGTCGGCCGCATCGACACCTGGAGCATCACGTTCTGATCAGCCTCGCGTTTTGAGGAACCTCCCTCCGGAGGGACCTCGTGTACGGGGGAGTCCCGGCTTCTGAGGAGCCGGGCTCCTGAAATACCGGCGGGCTTAGGGGAGTCCGCTTTCCGCTCGACGATGGTCTGAAACGGCCGTGGNCGATCCGGACGCGGACCGCAGCTCGCTGCGGGCGCGCTTGCCCGGCATCCGGCCCTTCGCCTCGAGGGGCCGGATGCTCCGGGCCGGTCCAGACTTCGTTGCGGAACCTCGCCACCACGTCGTCCTTCCCAACATGGAGCAAGTAATGAAACGACTGACCGCTTCCCTGGCCCTGCTCGCCCTGTCGATCGGCAGCGCGCTCGCCGCCCCGACCCTGCGTCCGGCGGCTTTCGACAATGCCCGTCTTTCGCGCATCGACCGCATCGCCCTGCGCAGCATGCCGGCGGTGGACGTAGCCAAGCTGCGCGCCGAAGACCTCAAGCGTGGCCGCAACGAAGCGCCGCGCTTCGCCACTTCGTTGCCGGTGGACATGAACACCCTCAACAGCGGCACCTGGGAAGACCTCGACGCCGACCATGCGGTCTGGCGCACGCGCATCGAATCCAAGAACGCGCTGACCCTGAATTTCCATTTCGATCAGTTCAAGCTGCCCGCCGGCGCACGCATGCTGATCTATCCGGCCGACCAGACCCCGGGCTCCAACGCCTCGCGCGTACGCAGCTTCACCGCGGCCGACAACAACGCCTTCAACGAGCTGTGGACGCCGGTGGTGATCGGCGACGAGGCGGTGATCGAAGTGGTCGTGCCGCGCGCCAAGGTCGGCGAGCTCAAGCTGCACCTGGCCGGCGTCCAGCACGATTACAAGGGCCTGGGCCGGCTCGCGCGCGAAGCCGCGCTGGAGCAGGCCACCGGCGTGTCGGGCAGTTGCAACATCGACGTCGTCTGCCCCGAAGGCAACGCCCACCGCGACGTGATCCGCTCGGTCGCCGCGTACTCCAAGCAGGGCACGATGTGGTGCACCGGCTCGTTGGTCAACAACACCGCCAACGACAAGAAGATGTACTTCCTGACCGCGAACCATTGCGGCATGACCACCGCGGCGATCGCCGCGAGCATGGTGGTGTACTGGAACTACCAGAACTCGACCTGCCGCGCCCCGGGCTCGTCCTCCAGCGGCGCCAACGGCGACGGCTCGCTGTCGCAGTCGCAGACCGGCGCGGTGGTCCGCGCGACCAACGCCGCGTCCGACTTCACCCTGCTCGAACTCAACACCGCCGCCAACCCGGCCCACAACCTGTTCTGGGCCGGTTGGGACCGCCGCGACCAGAACTTTTCCGGCGCGACCGCGATCCATCATCCCAACGTCGCCGAGAAGCGCATCAGCCACTCGACCACCGCGACCCAGATCAGCGGCTACAACGGCGCCAGCGGCAGTACCCACCTGCACGTGTTCTGGCAGGCCAACGGCGGCGTGACCGAGCCGGGTTCGTCGGGTTCGCCGGTCTATAGCCCGGAGAAGCGCGTGCTGGGCCAACTGCACGGCGGCCCGTCGAGCTGCTCGGCGACCGGCGCCGACCGCAGCGACTACTACGGCCGTATCTTCACCTCCTGGACCGGCGGCGGTTCCGCTGCGACGCGCCTGAGCAACTGGCTCGACCCGTCCGGCACCGGTGCGCAGTTCATCGACGGCATCGACTCCAGCGGCACGCCGACCAATACCCCGCCGGTAGCGAACTTCAGCTCCACGGCCAGCGGCCTGACCGTGAGCTTCACCGACAGCTCCACCGACAGCGACGGCAGCATCGCCTCGCGCAGTTGGAACTTCGGCGACGGCACCAGCTCGACCGCGACCAACCCGAGCAAGACCTACACCGCGGCCGGCACCTACACCGTCACCCTGACGGTCACCGACGACGACGGCGCCACCCACAGCAAGACCGCTTCGGTCACGGTCGGCACCGGCGGTGCGCAGACCTATACTAACGGCACCGACGTCGCCATCGCCGACAACAGTACGGTCGAAAGCTCGATCGTCGTGTCCGGCCGCAGCGGCAACGCGCCGGCCAGCACGCCGATCGCAGTCAACATCGTCCACACCTACAAGGGCGACCTGAAGGTCGACCTGGTGGCGCCGGACGGCACCCTCTACAACATCCACAACCGCAGCGGCGGCAGCGCCGACAACGTCACCGGCACCTTCAACAAGAACCTGTCGAGCGAAGCGCTCAACGGTACCTGGAAGCTGCGCGTCAACGACAATGCGAGCCAGGACACCGGCCGCATCGACAGTTGGAGCATCACGTTCTGATCGACCGGGCATCGATGCGATGACCCTGTAAAACCCCGGCTTCGGCCGGGGTTTTTCTTTGCGCAGTTCATTTCGAGTCGCCAGCGAATCTGCCTGTGGCGCATAGAAGCATGGAAGCGACGATGTCGATGGAGCGGGCGAGGCCGGCCGTGCCGAGCGGCAGAGACCCGGGCGCACTTCGGCGGCACGAACGTACCGCTCCCTGCCGAATGCCGCCGTTCTCGATGGAGCGAGCCGTAGTCGAAGAGGTATCTTTCCGCGCGGGAATGGCATCGGAAAAGCGGCGCCGGCGATGGGCCGTCGACGCGGCTGCGTCGGAGTTCCCCGGGTTCGTGTCGTGCATTGCATCATGAACGCGGACGGGTTCTCAGTTTCAATTTCCGCTCCGGCACACCGATTTCAATCGAAACAAATCTTCGTTGTATGCGTGACGTCAGGCACGGATGCGATGTCGACTCGACGCGTTTGCGTCTTGTTGTGCGCGACGCGTGTGCCTCAGAGTCGCGCCGTGGTCGCAAAGGCACGGTAGCAACGCGCACCACGCGTCGTAGAAAAAACGCACGCTCAGGGGAAGCATGCGGCCTCGCCTGCATCAAACGCTGGAGCATCCAGTTCCCATCGCCTGACCCCGTCGCCATCGCCATTGTCGAACACACCGGCCCAGCCGGCGTCGCGGTCTTGCCTCTACTACGGACGGAGAGACTCATGAAACGACTTTGTGGTTCCTTGCTGCTGCTCGGACTGTCGATCAGTGCCGCACTTGCTGCCCCGGCCACGCGCCCGGCAGCGTTCGATCACGCCAATATCTCGCGCCTGGACAAGATCGCGCTGCGCGCGATGCCGGCGGTGGACGTCGCCAAGTTGCGCGCGGAAGACCGCGTGCGCGAAGCGCGCAATGAGATTCCTCGCTTCGCCGCCTCGCTCGATCTCGACATGACGCCGTTGAATTCGGGCGTGTGGGAGAAGCTGGATGCCGACAACGTCATCTGGCGCCAGCGCGTGCGTTCGGACAAGGCGCTGTCGTTGAACTTCGGTTTCACCCAGTACCACATGCCGGCCGGCGGCCGTCTGCTGGTGTATCCGGCGACGCAGACCGCAGGCGGCGATCGCAGCCTGATCCGCGAATACACCGACCGCGACAACAATCCCTCCGGCCAGTTGTGGACGGCGATCGTGCCCGGCGAAGAGGCGGTGATCGAAGTAGTCGTGCCCGCCGCAAAAATGGGCGAGCTGAAGCTGCATCTGACCAAGCTCGGTCACGACTATGTCGGCTTCGGACCGCTCGCGCGCCGCCTGGCTGCGGCAGCAAGCGGCGAAAAGGGCGTCTCGGGCGCCTGCAATATCGACGTGGTCTGCCCCGAAGGCGACGGACGTCGCGACATCATCCGCTCGGTCGCGGCCTACTCGAAGAACGGCTCGCTGGCCTGCACCGGCTCGTTGGTCAACAACACCGCCAACGACAAGAAGATGTACTTCCTGACCGCGCACCATTGCGGCATGGGTACGGCGTCGACCGCGGCCAGCATCGTGGTGTACTGGAACTACCAGAACTCGACCTGCCGCCCGCCGAACACGCCCGCCAGCGGCGCCAACGGCGACGGCTCGATGGCCAACACCCAGTCCGGCTCGACCTACAAGGCGACTTACGCGACCTCCGACTTCACGCTGCTTGAACTGAACACGCCGGCCAACCCTGCGTTCAATCTGTTCTGGGCCGGTTGGGACCGCCGCGACCAGAACTATCCGGGCGCCATCGCGATCCATCACCCGAACGTGGCCGAGAAGCGCATCAGCAATTCGACCGAGCCGACTTCGTTCGTGGCCTGGGGCGGCGGCGCCGGCACCACCCACTTGCGCGTGCAGTGGCAACCGACCGGCGGCGTCACCGAGCCGGGTTCCTCGGGTTCGCCGATCTACAGCCCCGAGAAGCGCGTGCTGGGTCAGTTGCATGGCGGCCCGTCGAGCTGCAGCGCCACCGGCACCAACCGCAGCGATTACTACGGCCGCGTGTTCACCTCGTGGACCGGCGGCGGTGCGGCGGATTCGCGCCTGAGCAACTGGCTCGACCCGGGCAACACCGGTGCGCAGTTCATCGACGGTCTGGATTCGGGCGGCGGCACGCCGAACAATCCGCCGGTGGCGAACTTCACCTCGTCGGTCAGCGGCCTGACCGCGACCTTCACCGACAGCTCCACCGACAGCGACGGCAGCATCGCCTCGCGTAGCTGGAACTTCGGCGACGGCACCACCTCGACCGCGACCAACCCGTCCAAGACCTACAGCGCCGCCGGTACCTATACCGTCACGCTGACCGTCACCGACGACGATGGCGCGACCAACACCAAGACCGGCACGGTCACGGTGTCGGGCGGCCCGGGTGCGCAGACCTACACCAACGAGACCGATGTGGCGATCAGCGACAACGCCACCGTGGAAAGCTCGATCACCGTGTCCGGCCGCAGCGGCAACGGCTCGGCGACCACGCCGATCCAGGTGACGATCTACCACACCTACAGGAGCGACCTGAAGGTCGACCTGGTGGCGCCGGACGGCACGGTCTACAACATCCACAACCGCACCGGCGGCAGCGCCGACAACGTCATCGGCACCTACACCAAGAACCTGTCGAGCGAACCGCTCAACGGTACCTGGAAGCTGCGCGTCAACGACAATGCGAACCTGGACACCGGCCGCATCGACAAGTGGAGCATCACGTTCTGATCCACCGACGCCGCGCGCCGTAACGGCGCGCGGCGTTTCCATCGGCGCTTCTCCGTGCGCGGGGAAGCGCCATGGACGAAGTCCTGTTGGTGAATGGAATTCCGCGCGGCCCGGCGACCTCGCCGCGTGCACCCCGATCCAAAGACGCGCCATGCGTCATCGCAGACCACTGCGCCGTTCTGCCGTACGCATCACGAAAGCGAGGCATGGCCGCGACGGGCGACGCTTGTCAGCCCACGTGCCGCGTACCCAGCATGGTGGCCGCACCCACCGCATCGCTGTCCAACGTACCGGTACATGGAGAGTTTCCCAATGCGCTTCCAATACGCCGCGCTGCCCCTGTTGCTGGCCTTGTCCGCCGGCGCCAAGGCCGCCGATGACCTGCCTGTCTTCGTCACCGCCAAATACACCAACAGCGCGCAGCTGCAACGCATCGCGTCGCGCTTCCAGCATCTGATCGTCGACCGCGAGGCCAAGACCGTCCGCGTCGAAGCCATGCCGGAGGATCTGGCCGCGCTGAGCCGCGCCGGCTTCAAGTACGAGGTCGATCGCGACGCGACCGAGAAACTGCAACGCCTGCAGACCGCGCTGCAAAGCTCCGCGCTCGGCATCAAGAGCATTCCCGGTTATGCCTGCTATCGCACGGTCGAGGAAACCTATACGACCATGGACCAGCTGGCGTCGAGCAAGCCGCAGTTGGCGCGCGTGACCAACATCGGACCGAGCTGGCAGAAGACCCAGAGCGCCGGCACCGGCTACGAGATGAAGGTGCTCAAGCTGACCAATTCGGCGACCGACGCCGCGCTGCCGAACAAGCCGACCCTGGTGTTGTTCGGTTCGATCCACGCACGCGAGTACACGCCGGCCGAAACCGTCACCCGTTTCGCCGAATGGCTGGCCAACAACTACGGCACGAACGACGAGGCGACCTGGCTGCTCGACAACTTCGCCTTCCAGTTCGTGCTGCAGGCCAATCCCGACGGCCGCAAAAAGGCCGAGGCGGGCTCGTCCTGGCGCAAGAACGTCAACAACAGCAATGGCAGTTGCAGCGCCTCGGCCATCGGCGTCGACCTCAACCGCAACTTCCCTTATCACTGGAACAGCGCCGCCGGCGGCTCCAGCGGCAACGCCTGCGCCGAGACTTATCGCGGCCCGCTCGCGGCCTCGGAGCCGGAGACGCAGAACCTGATGCGCCTGGTCGCCGGCACCCGTAACAGCAGCGGCGTGTATACCGGCGGCATCTTCCCGGATCGTCGTCCCGACGACGTAAACACCGCCGCGCCCGAGGATTACCAGGGCATTTTCATGGACATCCACAGCGCCGCCCAGCTGGTGCTGTGGTCGTGGGGCGACACCAGCAATCCCGCGCCGAACAGCGCGGCGTTGCGTGCGCTCGGCCGGCGCATGGCCTTCCACAACAACTACCGCCCGCAACAATCCGACGAGCTCTACGCCACCGACGGCACCACCGACGACACCATGTACGGCCTGCTCGGCGTGCCGGCGTACACGATCGAGCTGGGCGTGTCGTTCTTCGAGAGCTGCAGCACCTTCCAGGGCACGACCCTGCCGGACAACCTGAAGTCCTTGCGCTACGCAGCGCGCAGCCTGTGGGCGCCGTACAAGCTGCCGTCCGGCCCCGACACCACCGCGGTCAGCGTGTCTTCGGCGACCGTGCCGGCCGGTACCCCGGTCACGTTGACGGCGACCGTCGACGACAGTGTGTTCAACCAGAGCAACGGCACCGAGCCGGTGCAGAACATCGCTTCGGCGCGGGCCTACCTCGATGCGCCGCCGTGGGCGGCCGGAGCGGTCTCGTATCCGCTCAACGCCAGCGACGGCAGCTACAACAGCAGCCGCGAAGTCGTGACCGCGAGCATCCCGACCACCGGCCTGGCCAACGGCGTGCATACCTTGTACGTGCAGGGCACCGACGCCGCCGGCAAGCCGGGCACGCCGAACGCGGTGCGCTTCACCGTCGGCGGCACCGGTCCCATCAATACCCCGCCGGTCGCGAATTTCACTTCCAGCGTCAGCGGCCTCAGCGTGAACTTCACCGATAGCTCCAGCGACAGCGACGGCAGCATCGTGGCGCGCAGTTGGAACTTCGGCGACGGCACCACCTCGACCGCGACCCATCCGAGCAAGACCTACGCCGCATCGGGCACTTATACGGTCACCCTGACGGTCACCGACGACGATAACGCCAGCCACAGCAAGACCGCCTCGGTCACGGTCAGCGGAGGCGGCGGCACCCAGACCTACAGCAACGGCACCGACGTGCAGATCCCCGACAACGCCACGGTCGAGAGCAGCATCGTGGTGTCCGGCCGTACCGGCAACGCACCGAGCGACGCCTCGATCGCGGTCAACATCCTGCACAGCTACAAGAGCGATCTGAAAGTCGACCTGGTGGCGCCGGACGGCACCCTCTACAACATCCACAACCGCAGCGGCGGCAGTGCCGACAACGTCGTCGGCACCTTCGTCAAGAACCTGTCGAGCGAGCCGCTCAATGGCACCTGGAAGCTGCGCGTCAACGACAACGCCACCCAGGACACCGGCCGCATCGACAGTTGGAGCATCACCTTCTGATCGTTTCCGGATCGTAGGCAAGTTGCAGCGCGCATCCCCGGCTTCGACCGGGGATGCGCGTTTATGCAGGCACGCATCGGCTTCGTCGAGTTTCTGCGCAGCCGCATGCTGCGGTGCAGGGCGATCGTGTCGGGCCGCCGTAACGGCGATGTTTCCATCGCCGAAACAGTGAAAATTCCGCGGTTTTCGTATCGATTTCGCCCTCCGGACGTGCGCCGTAAGCGGTTACTGCGCGTATGCATGACCGAGGTCACGAACGCGAATGTGCGCTCGAACAGGTTGTCGCTTGTTCGCCATATCGGATCGCGCTTAGGGTCGAGTCCCGGGCGTATCGGAACGTTTCCCCCCGCACCGTTCGGCGCCGCTTTCACGCGCAGCAAACTCTCGCGACGAACCGCACTCTGCGGCCGTCATCCCAGTCCATCGCGTCCCTGCGCCGATGCCGCCCGCATCCGGCCGGGCGACGCCGAACAGGAGCGCCTTCCGTGAACAAGCACTTTGCCCCGTTGCCCGCCTTGCTCGCCCTCGCATTGTCCGCCGCCATCGCACCGGCGATGGCGCAGACGCACAGCCACGATCACGCACGTCCGGCCGACGCCACCGACGATCCGTTCCAGCCGGTGTTCATCGTCACCTCGCGCGAGACCTTCGATGCCGGCGTGCAGTCGCTCGCGCGCAACGCCACCGGCGTCAGCAACCCGGCCGGTGCCAAGCTGGTGGTGGCCGAACTGAAGACTTATCAGCTCGCCGACGTGACCCGTCATGTCCACGAGAAGGAAAAGCGCTGCGGCGGTTTCGTCGCCTTCGAGACGCGCGCCGAGGCCGAAGCCTTCGTGCGCAGCGAGCGCAGCGTCGAAGCGATGAACACCAAGTTCGCCACCTACACCATCGACAACCAGGCGACGGTGAATCCCTGGCTGGGCCAGGTCGCCGAAGCGAACATCCGCGGCACCATCAGCCACTTGTCGACCCAGTACCCGAACCGTTACTACGCCTCCAGCCACGGCCGCACCTCGGCGACCTGGATCAAGGACACCTGGGCTGGACTGGCCAACGGCCGCAGCGACGTTACCGCCGAGTTCTACACCGGTTGCAGCACCTGTTCGACTCAGCCCTCGGCGATCCTGACCATCCAGGGCAGCGAGTTGCCGAACGAAGTAGTGGTGCTGGGCGCGCACCTGGATTCGATCTCCAGCAGCGGCAGCGGCGATTCGATGAACGCACCGGGCGCCGACGACGACGCCTCGGGCATCGCCACCCTGACCGAAGTGCTGCGCGTGGCCATGGCGAGCGGCTACAAGCCCAAGCGCACGATCAAGTTCATGGGCTATGCCGCCGAGGAAGTCGGCCTGCGCGGCTCCAAGGCGATCGCCACCGATTTCAAGAACCGCGGCGTCAACGTGGTCGGCGTGCTGCAGTTGGACATGACCAACTACCGCACCAGCGGCGCGCCGGCGGTGCGCCTGGTCAGCGATTACTCCAACTCCAGCCTGCAGCAGTTCCTGCGCGATCTGTACACGACCTACATCGGCGGCACCGTCGGCAGCTACACCTGCGGCTACGGTTGTTCCGACCATGCCTCGTGGACCTCGGCCGGCTTCCCCGCGGCGATCTACTTCGAGGGCGGCACCTCCAGCGGCGGTTACTTCGGGTCCATCCACACGCCCAACGACACCCTCGCCAACATGGGCAACTCGGCCGCCAACAGCGTGCCCTTCGCCAAGCTCGGCCTGGCCTTCCTCGGCGAACTCGGCAAGACCGCCGGCACCGGCCCGGGTCCGGGCACCCAGACCTATACCAACGGCACCGACTACGCGATCAACGACAACGCCACTGTCGACAGCCCGATCAGCGTGTCCGGCCGCACCGGCAACGCGCCGACCAGCGCTTCGGTGTCGGTCAACATCATCCACACCTATCGCGGCGACATTAAGGTCGACCTGGTCGCGCCGGACGGCTCGCTCTACAACATCAGCAACCGCGCCGGCGGCAGCGCCGACAATCTGAGCGGTACCTTCAACTTCAACCTGTCCAGCGAGCCGCTCAACGGCACCTGGAAGCTGCGCGTCAACGACAACGCCAACAACGATGTCGGCCGCATCGACACCTGGAGCATCACCTTCTGATGCCTGTCCGTAGCTGATCGAACCGAAACGGGCTCCGCGATGGAGCCCGTTTCTTTTGTGGCCCCGATGCGATCGGCGGTGGTCGTGGGCTTTGACCGTGCGGCAGTAGCGGCGAATGCCCACCGGATGCCGTGCCGGCCGGCCTGCGATTTGGATCGAGGCAGCAGCGCTGCGGCCTTGCCGCGAGCTCGCCCGTTCGCGCTCGCAGCAGCACAAGCTATTGATTTTACGCCTGTTCTTGCCATGTCGGCGCCGTTGTCGCCAAAGTGAATCCTCTCTGAATCCGCCCCGACGGTTTCAGGCGCGCCTTTCTACTTTCCCTCTGAACCGCCCGCAGTCGAGGCGAACCGCTGCCGTGTCCTGGAGCGGTCCGCGGTCGAGTGCAGGCAGATCGCTGCGGCGTTCGCATCGATACCACTCAGGGGAACAGCACCATGAATTTGCGTACTTGGATCGCGGCGGCGCGCCGCCGGACCGAGCCGATGACCGCAGCCCGCAGCGCCGGGGCTGAGCGGAAACGGCCGCGCAGGTTCAGGATCGCCTGTCTGTGGCTGCTGGTGGCTTCCTCGTCGTTGCGGGCAGGCAGCGGTATGGCTGCAACCTATACGGTTACCAGCCTGGGCGATGCCATCGGCATCTGCACGGGCACCAGTCCGAATTTCAGTTGCACCACGCTGCGCGCGGCGATTACGGCGGCCAATCTGACCGCGACGGTCAATGACAGCATCGTTTTCAGCGTCGGCGGCACCATCAACGTCGGATCGGAACTGCCGATAGTCTCCGACACGCTGACCCTCAACGGCGCCGGCATCACCCTGAACGGCAACAACGGTGCTTATCAGGCACTGCGTTTCGCCGCGGGAGCGGGCGACAGTCAGCTTCGCAATATCAGTATCCGCAACTTCGCTGCGGTGGCGGTGAGCGCGGCCAATGTCGCCAATATGCTGATGAACGGCAACACGATCACCATGTCGGCCGCGTTCGACGCCATTCGCTGCTCGGACAGCAACGGCTGCACCATCACCAACAACACCATCGGCGGGATCGGCTCCTACGCCATCAGTGTATTCAACAATGCGGCCATTGCCGGGTACCAGGGCAGGGTGGCCGGAAACCGCCTCAGCGGCGTCAGTATCGGCGTTGCTCTCTCGGGCGTGACCGACGTGACCGTGGACTCCAACGTGATCAGCGGAACCAGCGGTGCCGGTATCCGTTTGGTAGGCTCCAATGGCGATATCACCAGCGGCAACACACTGACTAACAATACGATCAGCGGAAATACGGGCGCGGGCATCGTGCTGACCGGCACCACCGGCGGTACCGGCACCAACCAGACCAACGACAACCGGATCGAAGGCAACATCATCACCGGCAACGGCGGCGTCGGTATTGCATTGACCGGAAACGCCAACAGCAACGTCAACCAGAACACGATCACCGGCAATACCATCACCGGCAACTCGGGCGACGGCATCAACGTCAGCGGCACGACGGCGACCAACAACGCTATCTATGCCAACACCAACATCTCCGGAAACAGCGGGCTCGGCATCGACCTGGGCACCGATGGCGTGAATGCGAACGATGCCGCCGACGCCGATACCGGCCCGAATACCTTGATGAATTACCCGGTGGTGACGAGCATCGTCGGCACCACGGTCAAGTTCGTCTTCGACACCACCGCCAATGCCAACGGCTATCGCATCGATTTTTACCGCAACCCCGGCGGCCTGGATGCGACCGGTTTCGGCGAGGGCCAAGTGTGGCTGAGCAGTTGCACCGTCGCCGCGCCGAGCGCCAGCGTGCCGAGCAGTTGCACCGTCGCCGGCCTGGATGCGGCGTCGCTGAGCATGACCGCGACCCGCTGCCAGAACTCCGGTTGCGTGACTACGGCGACCACCTCGATCGGCTCGACCTCGGAATTCAGCGGCCCGAGCAGCACCGACCTGCGGATCAGCAAGACCGATGGCCAGACCCAGTACGGTACCGGCCAGACCCTGACTTACACGATCGTGGTCAGCAATGCCGGCACGACGACGGTCAGCGATGCGGTGTTCACCGATCCGGCGGTGAGCGGCTTGTCGGTGACCGGGGTCGCCTGCGGCAGCGCCACTTTGAGTTCGCAATGCCCGGTCGCCGCAAGCACCACGGTCGCTCTGATGCAAGGTGCCGGCATCGTCATCCCGCGCTTGACCGCCGACGGCAGCGTGACGTTTACCGTGACCGCCATGGCGACCGCCAGCGGCGGCAGCCTGACCAACACCGCGGCGATCGCCGTGCCGGTCGGGGTGAGCGAGACCGCCGCGGCCGACAACAGCGCTTCGGACACCGACGGCATGCAGCCGAGCTTCGGCACCTGCGATTCGCGGCTGTGGCTGGAGCAGTCGCCGGGCGCGCCGACGCCGACCACGCTGTACCAGATCGGCACCAATGCCAATCCGCTGACTTTCAATGCCGTCGGCACGGCGACGGTGGTGTACAACGCGGTCGGCTACAACCCAACCGACAATTATCAGTACGGCCTGATCACCCCGACCAGCAATACGCTCGTCAGGATCGGGTCCGACGGCGCTGTTGTCAGTTTGGGCACCGTCAGCGGCTTGCCTGTCGGGACTTACATCAGCGGAGCGTTCGGCACCGCCGGCAATATTCTTTACGTCAAGAGCAACCTCGCCGCCGGCACGACGATGTACGCGATCAACGTGACCACGATGACCGCGACGGCGGTCAGTCTGAGCGCGGCGATCGATATCGCCGACTGGGCCTGGGTCAATGGTCTGTTGTATGGCGTCACCTTCACCGGCCAATTGGTGTCGGTGAACCCGAGCACCGGCTCGGTGGCGAATATCGGTGCGTCCAACAGCCTGCCCGACGGCTTCTTCGGCGCCATGTACGGCGCACCCAACGGCCTGTACGGCTCCGGCAACAACCCGCCGAGCGGTTTCTACAAGTTCGATCTGGCCACCGGCACCGCCACCTTGATCAGCGGCGCGCCCGGTTCGAGTTCCAACGACGGCTCCAATTGCCCGACCGCCAACATCACCTTCGGCGCCGACCTGCAGATCACCAAGACCAATACGCCCGGGGTCAACGGCAACGTCGACCAGACCAGCGACACCTATGCGCCGGGGCCGCGTAGCTACACCGTCACGGTGACCAACGCGGGCCCGTTCGGTGCCGCCAATGCGGTGTTCACCGACCCGGCGATCGCAGGTTTCACGGTCAGTTCGGTGACCTGCGCCAGCCCGACCGGCGGAGCGGTGTGCCCGACCGTGGCCAATACCACCGTCGCCTTGATGCAGGGCAGCGGCATCGTCATTCCGTCCCTGCCTTACAGCGGCGGTACTTCGAGCAGCGTGACCTTCACCATCGCCGGCACCATCGCCACGAGCGCGACCGGCACCCTCGCCAATACCGCCACGGTCGCGGCCGGAGCCGGCACCGGCGACACCGCGCTGACCAACAACAGCGCGACCGACAGCGACACGCTGGCGCAAGCGCAACTGACCTTGCGCAAAGTCAGTTACGGTGGCGTGGGGACCTTCGATTTCACCATCGACCAGGGTTCGGCCAGCGTGGTCGCAACGCGTAGCCTGACCACGGCGACAGAGGGCACGGTGGTGACCGATAGCGTGCCGGTGCCGATGACCCCAGGGCAGACTTATCGCATCATCGAGACCACCGTGCTGTCGTCCGGGCGGGCGTGGACGCTGACCGATTTCAGTTGCACCAACATCGCCGCCAATAAAGTCTTCAGGAACTCCGGCGACACCTACACCTTGCTCAGCGTGCCTGCCGGCGCCGACATCGTCTGCACGGTCACCGACCGCAAGTCGCCCACCTTCCAAACGCAGAAAATTTGGGCGCGTGCCGCCCCAGGGGATCGGGTCGTGTTGGCCTGGTCGCGTACGGCCGGCGCGAACAGCGCCAGCGGTTACTCGGGCAATTACGCGCCCGTCGCAGACGCCACCGGCAATAATACGTCGACCTCGCCGCCGACCGCGGTCTACATCGGCGATACCCTCAACCTGAGCGCCGAGACTTGGCTGACCCAGACCGGTACCTATACGACCTCCGACTACATCTGCACGCGTTCCAGCGACGGGACGACGTTTACCGTGCCGGCTTCCGGCGGCAGTTATGCGCTGACCGATGCCGACACCGGGGTCAATCTGCTCTGCAGCGTGACCAACACCCGGCGGGTGGCGGATCTGTCGATCACCAAGACCAATACACCGGCGGCCGGGGCGAACGACCAGGCCGGCGACACCGTAACCAGAGGCGCCGCCAGCACGTACACCATCGTCGCGAGCAATGCCGGCCCGGACGCGGCGGACGGTGCGGTGATTCGCGATACGGTCGGGCCGGGGCTGACTTGCGCCACGGTGAGCTGTAGCGCCAATGGCGGTGCGGTGTGCCCCGGGACGGTGGATGTCGCGACCTTGCAGGGCAGCGGCCTGGTCGTCGCCACTTTCCCGGCCAACAGCAGTGTCAGCCTGCTTCTGACTTGTACCGTGCAGTGAGGCATGGCGGCCGGCACGACCGCTCCGGTCGACCGCGTTCGGTCCGGACAGGTCATCGGTGGCTGCGTGCGAGCTCGTCCAGAGCCTCGCGCGCCAGGCGGACGGACGCATGCTCCGGCCCGAGCCAGCGGGTGGCGGTGTCGCGCATCCGCAGCAGAAAGCGGCGCGCTTGCGCGCCGTCGCCCTGTTGCAGGGCGATCTTGGCGCGCAATTGAAAGATATTGATCAGCGCGAGTCGGGCGCGGACCTTGGGCAGAGCGGCTTCGACCTGTGGCGTCAGCGTAATGAGCTGCGCTTCGGCGCCTTTCAGATCGCCAACGTAGTAGGAGATCGCCGCGCGCGTAAAAGGGATCCGGAACCGCAAGCTGTGCGATGGGCCGAAATAGCGCCGCGCATCGGTTTCGGTTTCGGCGAGCAGGCGCAGGGCTTGCGCCGCATCGTCGCCGCGGTTGCGGATGGCCAGACCGCGGGCGTAATAGAGCTTCGGCGCGAACACCGGAATCCTCTGCCGGTTGGCTTCGGCAATGAACGATGCGAGCTGTTTCATGCCTTCGTCTTTCAGCGTCGCAGCGACTTCGGCCGGCATCGCCGCCGGTTTGCGATGCACCAACATCACGCCGAGGTCAGCTTCCGCCCGCAGCCTGAGTTCGTGCTTCGGGCCGTAAGAGGTGCGCATGATCGCTACCGCGCGTCGCATTTCGTCCAGGTGCTCGGCGTAGCTGTTCTCGTCGAAAAAGTAGATTTGCGTCGATACGCGCAATGCTTCGGCGTACTCGGGATGCGACGGGCCGTAACTGGCGCGCAGGATCTCCCGGCCGCGGGCGATCGATACGCGGCAATCCTCGGGCCGGTCGCCGGCGCATTGGCTGTCGGCCAGCACCGCCCAGGCGCGGCCGGTGTCCGGGTGGCGTTCGCCCAGGCTGCGGCGGCGCTCGTCGAGCAGTTGCTGGGCGATGGTCTGCGCTTCGGCGTAGCGCTCTTGCACGGTCAACAGGCGCACCAGTCTTTCGCGGGCGAGATTGGCCAGTTGCGACGGCTCGTCGGCCGACAGCGCGATTGCCTGGCGCAGGTCGGCTTCGGCCGCGGACAGATTCAACAAGCGCGTATTCCAGTGGCCTCGCAAGGTCAGCAGCTCGACATAGGGCGCGGGCTCGGCGTCGAGGCGCATGCGCGCCAGCGCTAGCGCCCGGTCGAGGTTTTGTTGCGCTTGCCGATGTTCGACCAGCTCCCATTCGCTGCGGGCGATTTCGGTCAGCAGGCGCAGGCGGGCGGCGCGACTCGCGTCGTCGTCGTCGGGCAGCGCCTGCAGGGCTTGTCTTGCAAGCTCGCGCGCCCGGGTGTGGCGCGCCTGCAGATTCAACAACGAGGCCAGGGTGGCCTGGGTCTCGGCCGACGCCGCATCCCCACCGCCGCGCACCTGCGAGGCTTCCCCGGCGAGGCGGGTGGCGCCGGGGTAATCGCCGATCACTGCGTGGCTGCGCGCCAGCGAGGCCAGGGCGCCGGCGAATACGCGCGGTTGTTCTTCCAGATCGAGCCTGCGGATCTTCGTCTCGACCTTGCGCAACAGCTCGCTGGACGAGAACGGCGTATCGCCGAGGCCGGACAGCGTTGCCGTGCCCAAGGTGTCTTCGAACAAACGGTTGACCGCGAGCGCGGCTTCGGTTTCGCCCTGGGCGCGTTGCGCCTGCCACAGCGTCGCGCCGATGCCGACCGCCGCCGTTGCGACGATGGCGCCGGTCAGGCCCAGGGCCAGGCGATGACGACGAAGGAACAGGCCGGCGCGGTACAGGGCACCGTTGCGCGCGCTGACCGGGCGCTGTTGCAACCAGCGTTTCAGATCCTCGCCGAGCGCCTGCGCGCTGGTGTAGCGCCGCTGCGGGTCGGCGTGGGTGCAGCGTTCGACGATTGCATCCAGATCGCCGGCCAGGCGTCTGGCCAGGGTACGGTTGTCGGGCAAGCTCCGGTTTTCGGCGACGCCCGGCGGTGCCGCGAGGGCCGCCTGCACCAGCGCATCGTCGGCACGCGACGGTCCCATCCAGCGGCTGGCCTGGGCGAGCAACGATGGGCAGGGGGTGTCGCCGGTCAACAGCCGGCGCAGCACCACGCCGAACGAATACAGATCGGCCGCGACGCTCGGCGGCGAGCCCTGGAAGACGATCTCCGGCGCGGTGTAGCCGGGCGTCAGCGCAATCGGTATCGATTCCGGGTCGCCATGCGCGGTCAGCGGCGCGGACAGGCCGAAGTCGAGCAACTGCACCCGGCCTTCGGCGGTCACCAGCAGGTTCGAAGGCTTCAGGTCCTGGTGCAGCACGCCTTCGCCATGCGCGTAGACGAGCGCATCGCAAGCTTGCCCGAGCACCGCGACACGTTCTTCCAGGGTCTTGCGATGCCGGTCGCACCAGTCGTCGATGGGCAGGCCTTCGACATACTGCAAGACGAACCAGGGGTGTCCGTCGGGGTCGAGCCCGCCGTCGAGCAGGGCGGTGATGTTGGGATGCTGGAGCCGCGCCAGATGGTTGCGTTCGGTCAGCAGGGCGTCGGCCAAACGCGGCGACGACAGTTCGATACGCGCGCATTTCAAGGCCACGCGCTGCAGGTATTGCCGATCGTCGCGTTGCGCCTCGTAGACGATGCCCATGCCGCCGGCGCCGATCTTGCGCACGATCCGCCACGGCCCCAGGCGGGTGCCGATGCGTTCGTCGCCTTCCGTGTCGGAGCCGGGTGCGGCGTCATCGTGCGCACTCGCCGGAGGGCGCAGCGGTTCGTCGAGCGGATGCGCGACCGCGTCGGCCGCGATCATCGCCGCCAGCAGCGTGTGCGCCTGTGGATCGTCGTGGCGAATCTCGGCGAGGAAACCGGGGCGCTGGCGCGTGTCCAGATCCATGTAGGCCCTGAACAGCGACAGCACGCGGGCCTCGACCGTAGACATGGACGCCGGCGGGCTCAGGCGGCCGGAGGATCGGGCAGCGGGGCCGCGCCGAGGTGAGCGATCAGATAGCTGCGCGCGGTCCGCCACTCGCGCCGGATACGCTCTTCGCTGACCTCGAACAACGCGCCGATCTCGCGGTCGGACATGCCGCCGAAGTAGCGCAGCTCGACCACCGAGACCAGGCGCTTGTCGATCTTGCCCAGGTGTTCGAGCAACTGGTCCATCAGCACCAGTTCCTCCATGCGCGCGGTTTCGCCGGTCTTGAAGTCTTCGTCGTAATCGACGAACTCGGCGCCCTGGCCACGCTTGCTCGCGACCGCCTTCTTGGTTTCGTCGAGAATCGCATAGCGCATGGCGCGGGCGATCAAGGCGATCAGATGAAAGCGGCTTTCCGCGGTGGACGCGGCGCCGGCCATCTTCAGCCAGGCCTCGCTGATCAACGAAGTCGGCGACAGCGACGGACGGCGGCCCCGCTGGCGCAGCTCGGAGCGCGCCAGCCGGTGCAGGTCCTGATAGATGCGCGCATAGATCAGATTCCAGGCGTCGCTACGCCCTTGCCGCGCCTGCTGGATCAGGACCGTCACGGATTCGACCGTGGCGTCGGGCAAGACCCACGAGGTTTGGACTGGCGGCGGCGAGGCGATGAGCATGGCTCCAGACTCCCGTTGATCATTCAATAGTGACGAAAGTCACAAAAAATGACCATGCTCCGGGCGTGCCGCGCGACGAGTGGCGGCCCGGCACCGACCGGCGCGCCCGATCGGCGCCGGTTTCGGCCAGGGCGGGTCTGTGCGACTGACGCTGGAACCGCGCCTCAGCGCGTGCAGCTCTCGCTGGCTTCGAGCGTGCCGCGTTCGCTGATGCGCCAATGGGTGACCGTGCCGAGTGCGTCGGTCTCGAAGGTCAGCTGGCTGTTCTTGGCCTGCGGCGCGGCGACTTCGATGAAGGCCGAGCCTTCGAAGGTTGGGTTGGCGACCTGCTTGGTCCGGCCGGCATAGGCCTGGTTGATTTCGGCGATGCTCATGCCGACGCGGCCGCCGCCCGGGGCGATGGCCTTGGCGTCGTAGACGTCGATGCCGGCGAGCTTGTCGCCGGCCATCAGGAAGGCGTATTGGTGGGTGACCGCGCCGCGCACCGGATAGAGCAGGTGGCAGGCGGCGTCCGGGCGCTGATCGCGGTTGTCCTTCATCTCGCCGCCCCAGGCCTGGCGGACGCTCGCGCTGTCGGCGCCGAACTTCGCGGTGACGGTGCCGGCCTGGTCGCTGCCGTTGAAGCCGTCGTAGCCGATCGCGTCGCTGCGCAGCACGCGTTCCGGCGGCAATAGAGGATTGGTCGAGGCCGCGGGCGATGCGGAGGGGGCCTGGCCGGTGTCGTTCTTGGCGGTCCGGGTGGAGTCCGCACTGTCGGCGGGTTTCTGACAAGCCGACAGTGCCAACACCGCTACGGCCAGGACGAGTACGCGCATCGCGATCACCATTGGTATCGGACAGCCCCCGATCCTAATGCATCGATCCGGAAGCATCGCAGTGCAGCAAAGCGGCGCTTGCGCGAACTGCGGCGCGATGCGCCGCTCAGATCGCTTCGAAGCGGTTCGCGTCGACGTTTTTGCGGACTTTGCTCGGGTCCCAGATGCGGCCGTTCATGGCGATGTAGACGCCCGGCGGCAGCGATTGCACCGCGCCGACCGCGGTGCCGATGTTGAACTCGGCATCGGAGCCGCGGAAACGCGCCGGATTGAGGGCGCCGGTCATGACGATGGTCTTGTTCGGAATCGTCGCCAGCACCTTGGCCGTCTCGACCATGCTGTCGGTGCCGTGGGTGACCAGCACGTGCTGCGCGTCCTGGGCGGCGATCGCGGCGCGGATCAGCTCGCGGTCGCCGGCGTTGATGTGCAGCGAGTCCTTGCGGATGATCGGGATCACGCTGTAACGGAAAGCCACGCCGAGCTCGTCGAGGATGCGGCCGATCTGCGGTTCGCCGATCTGGTAGTCCGACTTGTCGTCGAAGTAGATCTTGTCGATCGTGCCGCCGGTGGTGACGATGCAGAGCTGGTCCATCGTGGGTAAGGTCGCGAGGTCGGGGAAGCGGAGATTATAGGCCCATGGCCAGGGCCCGGCCGGGTCGTTCGCTGTCGATGCCGGCGTCGTCGTGCCGCGTGGTTTTCGCGCCGCGGGCTTCGGATGCCCGCCGGGCCGGATCAGGGTTTCCTGCCGAAGCGGGCCTGGATGCCGGGCAGGTTGGCGGCGAACACGACGGTCACCGCCAGGGCCAGTTCGATCCAGCCCTGCAGGCGTTCCGGCGGCCGCGACCAGGCCACCATCACCCCGTGGCTGAACCAGCCCAGCGCCAGCACGCCGGCCCAGTAGGCGGCGTGGCGGTTGCGGAACCAGACGCCGATCGCGAGCAGCAGCGGCGGCAGCACGAACACCACCAGGGTCGCGGCCAGATGACGCTGCGACAGCATCCACGCCGCATACAGCGCACTCAGGGCCAGCAGAGCGAGCAGCAGGACCAGATTGGAGCGGGGACGTGGCGTGGCGGTGCTCATCGGCTCACCTTGGCGACCAGTTCGGCGACCCGGCGGCCTAGCGCGCGCGCCAACACCGCTTCGTCGTCGCTGAGCTGCGGGTCGTCCTGGGGCCCGGCGACATGACTCGCGCCGTAGGGGCTGCCGCCGCCACGCGTGGTGCTGAGCAAGGGTTCGGTATAGGGAATGCCGACGATCACGCAGCCGTGGTGGAGCAACGGCACCATCATCGTCAGCAGGGTCGATTCCTGGCCGCCGTGCTGGCTCGCGGTCGAGGTGAACACGCCGGCCGGCTTGCCGACCAGAGCGCCGCTGGCCCATTCGGCGCCGAGCCCGTCCAGCCAGTGCTTGACCGGTGCGGCCATATTGCCGAACCGGGTCGGGCTGCCGAGCACGAGCCCGGCGCATTCGGCCAGGTCGCGGGCTTCGACGTAGGGCGCGCCGTCCTCGGGCACCGGCGGCGCCGCGGTCTGGGTGATCGCGGCCACCGGCGGGACGCTGCGCACGCGCGCGGCGATGCCGTCGACTTCGCCGATCCCGCGCGCGATCTGCCGCGCCAGCCGCGCCACCGATCCGCCGCGGCTGTAATAGAGCACCAGAACTTCGGTCATCGATCTCTCCTGTAGGCGGCAAGGATAGAGGATGGGGAGAGGGCGATTGGGGTTTTGGGGAGCCAGGGCGGCTGGGTGGGCATTGCGGGCGGGGCGCTTCGCCTGGTGCCGCAATGCCTTCACCCCCGACGAACCCCCAGGCAACCGCAGCGCATGCCCCCGTGACGCGCCATCGGTTACCCTGCGCCGGATGGAACCCTTGGACTCGATTTATCGCTGGAGCGACCGGGTGCGCGATCGCGCTCGCGCCGGAACGTTCTTCCGCTTCCTGGCCCGCCGCTTTCTCGACGACAACCTGTTCCAGGCCGCCGGCGCTCTGTCCTACACCACCGTGTTCGCGCTGGTGCCGCTGTCGATGGTCGTGTTCGGCGTGCTGTCGGCGTTCCCGATGTTCGGCGAATGGAGCGACCGCCTTAGCGACTACATCTTCTCCAACTTCGTGCCCTCGGCGGCGCGCTCGGTGGAGAGTTATCTCAAGCAGTTCTCGGCCAACGCCGGCCAGCTGACGACGGCGGGCGTGATCGCCTTGGTGGTCTCGCTGTTGATCACCCTCAACGGCGTCGAGTCGGCGTTCAACCGGATCTGGCGCATCCATTCGCCGCGCCCGCGCCTGGGCCGCTTCCTGGTCTATTGGACGGTGCTGACGCTCGGCGCCCTGATCGCCGCGGCGAGCCTGGCGATCTCGGCGCGCTTCTTCGCCATGGAGGTGTTCTCGACCCAACCAGGCCGCTGGCTCGAAAGCCTGTTGCTGCGGGTCGCGCCGATGCTGCTGGAATGGTTGGCCTTCGCTGCGATCTACCGGGTCGTGCCGCATCGCACGATCAAGTGGCGGCATGCGGTCGCCGGCGCTTTCCTGGCGATGGTGCTGTTCGAAACCATCAAGGGCGGCATCGGCCTGTACCTGGGCAATTTCGGTTCGTACTCGAAGATCTACGGCACCCTGGCGTTCGTGCCGATCTTCCTGTTGTGGATCTATCTGAGCTGGGTCGCGGTGCTGCTCGGCGCGTCGCTGGCCTCGTCGATCTCGGCGTTCCGCTACCAGCCCGCGTCGATGCGCTTGCCGCTCGGTTTCGAGATGTACGGCCTGTTGCGTCTGCTCGCCCGCTTCAACGAGGCGCGCAAGCGCGGTCGCGGCCTGCATATCGACGACATCCAGCAACTGGAGCCGATGCTGACCGATTCGCTGGTCCAGCAGATGCTCGAGCAACTCGGCGAGATCAACGTGGTGCGCCGCGCCGAGAACGGCGAATGGCTGCTCGCGCGCGATCTCGACGAGCTGTCGCTCGGCGAGTTGTACGAAGCCTGCAACCTGCGCATCCCGATCGCCGAGGCGATGCTGCCGTGCCGCGACGACTCGCTGGGTCAGTCCGCGGTCGCGGCGATGGACGAACTTCGTGTGCCCCTGCGCGCGCTCATGAAACGACGCGTGTCCAGTATTCACGCCGAAGAGGAAGGAACATGATCCCGAGTCATCGCAAGTCCAGCCTGCGTTCGTTGTCCGCACTGGCGCTGGCCGTTGCCGTGCTGTCGCTCGGCGCCTGCCAGCAGCCGCAGACGCCGGCCAGCGACGGCAAGCCGGCCGCAACGACCGACGCCAAACCAGCGCCGGCCGCGCCCACGAAGCCGGCCGATGCCAAGCCGGCCGATGCGCCGCCCACCGATACCGCGAGCGACACGCCCGAGCTGCGCATCGCCACCATCGACGGCAAGACCTACGACCTGGCCGAGCGACGCGGCCGTTGGGTGGTGGTGAACTTCTGGGCGACCTGGTGCGCGCCGTGCATCAAGGAAATGCCCGAGTTGTCGGCGCTGGACACCATGCGCGACCACATCGAAGTGATCGGCCTGGCCTACGAGGAAATCGAGCTCGCCGATATGCAGGCCTTCCTCAAGAAGCACCCGGTGTCGTATCCGATCGCGATCCTCGACGTCGCCGACCCGCCGAAGGCCTTCGATACGCCGCGCGGCTTGCCGATGACCTATCTGATCGGGCCCGACGGCAAGGTCGCGGAGAAATTCCTCGGCCCGGTCGACGCCAAGAAGATCGAGGCCGCCATCGCCAAGGCCTCGGCCCAGGTCGCCGTGCCGAAGGCATGAGCGCGGCGCGCTTCTTCGTGGCCGGTAAGGTCCAGGGCGTGTGGTTCCGCGCCTCGACCCGCGAGCAGGCGCTCGCCCTGGGGCTGCGCGGTTACGCCAACAATCTCGCCGATGGCACCGTTGAAGTGCTGGCGGTCGGCGACGAGGCCGCCGTGACGCGCCTGGCCGAATGGCTGGGCCACGGCCCGACACAGGCGCGCGTCGACCGGGTGATCCGCGAGCCGGCGCGCGAGGACGAAGCCGGCGAGGGGTTCGTCTGCGGTTGAGCGAGGGGCCGGTCGGAAACGCCGGCCGCTTTGCTTACAACGCGCCAGGCTTCACCATCAAGCGTCCGTTGCGCCATTCGCGCTGCTCGCTGATGTGCCCGCCGCGCGCCAGGTAGTCGACGATCGAACGCACGGTTACCACCGGGTAGTCGCCGGCGAGGCGGGTGCCGATCGGGTGATCGCTGAAGGCGACGTTGGCCGTGAACAAACCGCCGAGCACGCGCTTGGAATAGGGGATCCGCACGCGATCGGGGCGAAAGCCGTCGGCGAGCGCGGCGCGATAAGCCTCGCGCCGATTGCCGGGCGCGGACGCGGACGCGTCCGGCAGGGTGGCGGCGAACAGCTCCAGCACCCATGCGGTCGAGTTCTGATAGTCGGCGCTGCCAGGGCGTGCGATCAGGTTGTAGTGCGGCTGGTGCAGGCCCCCGCTGGGCAGGCCGCGCAGGTGCGCGGCGAGGCGTTCGGCCTGGGCCGGTTGCAGCCAGACGATGCGCGCGTCCTGGTTGACCAGATCGTCGGCGAAGAAGTTGACCAGGCCTTGCGTGTACAGGCCGGAGCGGTCGCTGCCGCATTCGTTGAGCAAATGCACCGCGGTCCAACGGCCGGCGGCATGGTCGCGCACGACGAAACCGACATGGCTATAGACCAGGCCCTGCGCCGATAAGTCGGTGCCGACGCGGGCGACCAGCGCGGCGGGTGCATCGCGTTGCTCGAGCGCGGTGGCGACGGTCAGCGCGGTCTGTGCCGCCGCGGCCAGTTTCTGTGGGGTGACGGTCTGGTTATCGCAGCGAGTGCCTGCACGTCCCTGTGCAGGCAACACTCCCAGGACCACCACCGCCAACGCGGCCATAAGCATCCTGCAGGCCGCGAATCCGGAATAAGCAAAAGGAACGCGCGCGGCACTCATGCATCGATCCGCTCGCTGTGCATCAGCGCGCGGGCGCGTTCGTTGGGGATGAAGCAGAAGGGATCGCCATCGGCGCCGCTGAGCAGCCAACCGCCGGCGACCGCGGACACCGTCAAAGCCTGGCCAACCTTGAGGCCGAGCTGCTTGACCGCCTGCGCCGACAACGCCACCGCGAACGAGGTGCCCAGGCCGACCGCCGAGACCGTCAGCGTTACGCCCTCGGCGCTGGCCTCGACCCCGGCGACCGAGAATTTCGCCCCGGCCGATAGCGCCCGCGCCGCGGCCACCGGCACTTCGACCGAGGCGTTGAGGCTGAGCTCGGACTGGCGGCTGAGGCCGTCGGACTGCACCGCCGCAAAGGCCGGCGTCCCTGCCAGCAGGCCAGCGGCGGCCGAAACGGACAGGGCGAGGGGAAACATGCGGCTGGCAATCCTTGGCATCTCGCACCGTCTCGTGAAGGTCCGGGGCCACCCTCGGTGGGACGCGGGGCGAATGCAATAATCATCGACAAAGTGTCTCGGAATTCGCCATCGGGTAGCGTATTTTGATACGCATGGCGATTTCCATCGAACTGATCGACGGCCTGAAGCGTTTTTTGCGCGCCCAGGACCTGACCTACCGGGACCTGGCCTTGCGCCTCAAGCTCAGCGAGGCCGCGGTCAAGCGTATGTTTTCGCGGCGGGCGATGAGCCTGCAGCGGCTGGAGCAGATCTGCGACGTGCTCGATATCGGCCTGGTCGAGTTGAGCGCCGAAGCCGGACGCGGCCGCGCGCCGATGGCCATGCTCAGCGAAGAGCAGGAGCAGGCCCTGGTCGACGATCCGGCCCTGCTATTGGCCTTGTTCCTGACCTTGAACCGATGGAAACAGGCGGACGTGCAAGCGCATTTCACCTTCGACGACGTCAAGTGGACGGCGTTGCTGGTGCGCTTGGACCGGCTCGGCATCATCGAATTGATGCCCGGCAACCGCGGGCGGCCGCTGACCGCGCGCAACTTCCGCTGGCGCGCCGACGGCCCGATGGAGCGCCATTTCCGCCTGCGCATGCTTGGCGACTATTTCGCCGACCCCTTCGACGGCGAGCAGGACGTGTTGTTGTTGCTCAGCGGCGCCCTGAGCGTCGCCGGCATCCGTCAGCTCAAGCAGCGCCTGGGCGAGGTCGCGCGCGAGTTCGACGGCTTGTTGGCGCGAGATGCCGCCTTGAGCGCGCAGGAGCGGGTCGGCGTGAGCCTGGTGTTGGCGCAGAAGCCGTGGCTGTTGCAGCTGTTTCACCCGTATCGGCGTTCGCAGGGCGAGTGAGAGCGCACGGTCTCGCGATCTCACCGAACGCGGCCCCTGTAGGAGCGACGTGAGTCGCGACCAAGGGACGCGCAGGAACGGTATCGCCGATGCCATTCATCGAAGCGGCGTGTCGTCGCGAGGGTAGGAGCGAGGTCCTACTGGATTTCCTTCGGTCACAAGTCGCGACCACGGAATGCGCAGAGGCCGCATCGCTTACGTCCTTGATCAAAGTCTTGAACTGTCGCGAGGGTAGGAGCGGCGCAAGCCGCGACCGCGATGTGATGGTCTTGCGGCGCGTCTATCAAGCAAGAGCAGAGCTTCCGTCCGCTGACGCGGCCGGGTTACTTTCTTTTGCTAAGCCCAAAAGAAAAGTAATCAAAGAAAAGGGCTCTCCTTGCAAGGGCACAGGCCACGAGTACGATGCTGTCGCCGAGATTTTTCGATAGGACGTCCTTGTCCTATCGAGTTATTCCTTTAAAGGCTGGGCGCACGTCCTGTGCGCCGCCCTCCGGGTCTACGATCGCATCGCTAGATCGAAACTGCGCCAAGCTCTTTACGGCAACGGCAACGGCAACGGCAACGGCAACGGCAACGGCAACGGCAACGAGTGTTTTGCTCTTAGGGTAGGAG
>NZ_JBQEOE010000041.1:35198-35375 GCF_052045105.1 Lysobacter sp. 22409
CGCTCCTACCCTTTGTACCGTCGTGGTTGCAGGATTTCTGTTGCTCTTGCTCTTGCTGTGCGTCGTAAAACACTCGCGAAGGCAACAGAAGACCCGGAGGGCGGCGCGCAGGGATGCGCGCCGTTTTTCATCGGGACAGGGATGTCCCGTATGAAAAAGCCCTGCGTCGGCATCGAA
>NZ_JBQEOE010000041.1:35425-51951 GCF_052045105.1 Lysobacter sp. 22409
GCCTGTGATTCAAAGAAAAGCAACTTCTTTGGTTACCTTTCTTTTGTTGCTTATGACAAAAGAAAGTAACCCGCCGCTTTAGGGGCGGAAGCTTTAGGCGTTTGATCTAGATCTAGATCTTGCTTGAGCGATACGCCGCGAGACCGTTGCAGCGCGGTCGCGGCTTGCGTCGCTCCTACAGAGAGAGGATTCGCAGCGCTTTCTTCTTCGAGCAAGAGCAGCGCTTCAATTCGTCAATGCAGCCGCTTTGGTGGTGGAAGCCTGCAGCATGAGCCGCGACCTGCCCGAGACAACTCAGCCCTTCTTGCCAGCCCGGATCGGCTTCAGCACGCCGTATTTCTCTTTCGACGGCTTGCCCTTGAGCGGCGCGAATTCGAGTTCCGAATCCGGCAGGTGAGTGTCGGGCAAGCGCGACAGCAGGTCCCGGATCAGGGTCAGCCGGCCTTGGCGTTGGTCGTTGAAATCGACCAGGGTCCAGGGTGCGTGCTGGCTGTGGGTGGCCTTGAGCATGGCCTCGCGGGCCCGGGTGTAGTCGTCGTAATGCCTGCGCGCCTGCAGGTCGATCGGCGAAAGTTTCCAGCGCTTGAGCGGGTCTTCCAGGCGTTCGGCGAAGCGTTCTTCCTGCTGTTCCTGGTCGCAGCACAGCCAATACTTGAACAGCAGGATGCCGTCGTCGGTCAGCAGCTTCTCGAACACCGGCGCCTGCTGCAGGAAGGCCTTCACCTGCGCGGGTTTGGCGAAGCCCATGACCTGCTCGACACCAGCGCGGTTGTACCAACTGCGGTCGAACAGGCTGATCTCGCCCGCGCCCGGCAGATGCGATACGTAACGTTGGAAATACCACTGGCCGCTTTCGCGTTCGCTCGGCTTGGGCAGAGCGACGATGTGGCATTGGCGCGGATTGAGGTGGTCGGAGATCGCCCCGATCGCGCCGCCCTTGCCGGCGGTATCGCGGCCTTCCAGCAGCACCACCACGCGGCGGCCGCTGTGTTGCAGCCAACGCGCCATCGCCACCAGTTCCAACTGCAGCGTTTCCAACTGCGCTTCGTAGTCCTTGCGCTTGAGCTTGCTCATCGTTTGTTCTTCTTCGCCGCGGTCTTGCGCGGCGCCGCACTGCGCTGGGTGCCGGCCATGCTGGTGGCGACTTCGAGCAAGGCGCCCTGTTGGCGCGTGTTGAGCGCGCGATAGGCAGCGAGCAGGTCGTGTTCGCCCTGAGTGCGGGCCGGGTCGAGCGTGCTGGCGAGTTCCGACAGCAGCGCGCCCGCCGGCACGCCGAAGGCGCGCGCGAGCGCATCGAGCTGGTCCTTGCCGGGCAGCTTGTCGCCGCGCAGCCAGGCGCTGACCGTGGCGACGCCGGCGCGCGGAATCGCGGTGGCGATGTCGGTGGCGTTGAGGCCGCGGGCCTTGGCCAGCAGGCGCAGGGTGGTGTCGAGCGGCATGCCGATCACTCCTTGAGGCGGGGACGCAGGGTGGCGAGGTTGCACGGCCGGGTGCGCGCGTCGAGCTGGGCGCCGACGATCTTTTCCCAAGCGGTCCGGCAGGCCGAGGTCGAACCCGGCAGGCAGAACAAAAAGGTCGCGTTGGCCAGGCCGGCGAAGGCGCGCGATTGCAGGGTCGAGGTGCCGATTTCGTCGTAGCTGATCGCGCGGAACAGCTCGCCGAAGCCGGGCATTTCCTTGTCGAGCAAGGGCAGCAGGGCCTCGGGCGTGGAGTCGCGGCCGGTGAAGCCGGTGCCGCCGGTGACCAGGATGCCGTCGATGCTGTCGTCGGCGATCCACTGCGACACTGCGGCGCGCAACTTGTAGCGATCGTCGGGCAGCAGCTTGCGCTCGGCGAGGCGATGGCCGGCCTGGGTGAGGGATTGGACGAGATAGTCGCCGGAACTGTCGTCGGCCAGGGTGCGCGAGTCCGAAACGGTCAGCACGCACAGCGAGAGGGGGATGAAATCGCGTTCTGCGGTCATGCGCGCAGCCTAGCGCAAACCGGGTGGGGCTGATCAACTCAGGCCGTTCAAGTCAGGCCTTTCAAGCCAGGCCGTTCAAGTCGGGTCGATCTGATCGAGTGTGTCGGAACGGCTAGCGCGACGGCCCGCGCAGCGGCGTCGGCGCTTCGCCCTTGCGCTGCCTGCGCGCCATCGCCATCGTCATCGCCGCGAAATCGACGGCGAAGCCATCCATGTCGAACAGGCCGCTGTCGCTGCGGCGCGCGGCAAGTTCGTCGCGCAAGGCCTGCAGCGCCGCGGGGTCGTTGCCGAGCGCGATCGCTCGGGCGACGAAGGCCGCGTCGTCGGCTACGTTCATCGACTCCAGGTCGAGGTGGTGGTTGAGGCTGCCGGCCACGCGCGCGGCGAAGGTCGCGCCGGGGCGGGTCAACACCGGGCAACCGGCCCAGATCGCGTCCGAGGCGGTGGTGTGGGCGTTGTAGGGATCGGTATCGAGGAACAGGTCGGCATGGCGCAGCCGCGCCAGGTAGTCGGCATGCGGCTGCTTGCGCATGAACACCAGGCGCTCCGGCGCGATGCCCTGGCGGCTGGCGAAATCGCGCAGGCGCTGGTCGGCGCGGCCTGGGCCGGACAACAGCCACAGCACGCTGCCGGGCACGCCGCGCAGTACCGCAAGTGCGCGCGCGACGCTGCGCGGATTGAGTTTGTAGCTGTTGTTGAAGCAGCAGAACACCACGCCCTGCTCGGGCAGGCCGCATTCGACGCGGCTCGGCGGCGTGGCCGGTTCGCGGGTGGTGTCGGAGGGCTGGAAGCAGCGCGGCAGCCAGGCCACGGTTTCGCTGAAATCGGCGCTCAGCGCTTCCGGCAGTACGTAGCGGTCGGCCAGTATGTAATCGATCCAGGGCGCCGCCGAGGTGCCCGGATAGGCGAGCCAGTTGACCTGCACCGGCGCCGGCCGCATCGCCAACACTTCCGGCGCGCCACCGCCTCCCCAGCCGCGCAGGTCGAACAGCACATCGATGCCGGCGCGGCGGATCGTCGCGGCGACCTGGGCGTGCGGTTGCATGGCGACGTCGTGCAAAGCGTTTGCGGCGGCATGCAGGCGGCGGCGGATGGCGCTGTCGTCGTCGCGGTTGAGGGCGAACAGATGCAGGTCGAGGCCGCCGCGCCGCTGCAGCGCTTCCAGCAAGGCGACGATCAGCAGGCCGGTCGGGTGGGCGCCGAAGCCGTTGGAGAGGAAGCCGACCCGGATCGGTGCCGATGTGTCTTTCTGCGGTGCGGCCGGCAAAGGCCGCACGCTGCCGGCGATCACCGTCGCGCGCAGCGCCGCGCAGCGGCGTTGTTCGGCGGCGCTGGCGTCTTCGCTGAGGAAGGCGAAGGGCTCGACCGAGGCCTGCCCGCGTGCGATCGCGTCGCGGACCTGGCCGGCGAGGGCATCGAGATCGCGCCAGTCGCACAGTTTGCGTCGCCATGCCAGCAGATAGGCGGCCAACTGCGGTTCGCGCGGCGCGAGCGCATAGGCGTGGGCATAGGCCCCAAGCGCGCCTTCGGCATCGCCGACGTCTTCGAGCGCATGCGCCAGCCACACCGCAATGCCGGGGTGCTGCGGCGCGTTGTGCGCGGCCGCGCGCAGGCTGGTCACCGCGTCGTCGCGGCGGCCCTGCATCCATTGCGCCCGGCCCAGGCGGGCGAGCGCCTCGGGGTGGCCCGGCCGCAGGGTCAAGGCGCGTCGCGCCGCCGCTTCGCCGCCGCGCGCATCGCCGGCGTCGAGTTCGTGTTCGGCCAGCATGATCCAGGCCATGGCGTCGCCGGGATTGCGCTGCAGCGCCTGGCGCAGTTCGAGGCGCGGGTCGTTCACGGCGCCGACCTCGCGACGAGGGCGTTCGCGCCGGGTTCGGGCATGCAGCGGTTGCGCATGGCGCGATCAGGCCGCACTGAGCGGCAGGTGGTAGCGCTGGGTGCCGTCGTAGCGTTGCCAGCCCACGCCGTCGTACAAGGCCTGGGCGGTGAGGTTGTCGTGGTCGGTCTCCAGTTCCAGCCGCGCGGCGCCATCGGCGCGGGCGAAACCGGTGGCGGCGTCGAGCAAGGCCTGGGCGACGCCGCGCCGGCGCGCGGCCGGATCGACGAACAGATCGTTGAGCACCCACACGCGTGCGGCGCGGACCGAGGAGAAGGTCGGATACAACTGGGTGAAACCGGCGCCGTCGACGCCGTCCAGCGTAGCGAGCAGCACGACCGAGTCGCCGCGGCTCAGGCGTTCGCCGATGAAGGCGCGCGAGACGCTTTCGTCGTGGCGTTGGGTATAGAAGTACCGGTAATGATCGAACAGCGGAGCCAGCAGGTCGAGATCGTCGAGGTTTGCGCGGCGAACTGAGAGGCTCATGGCAGGCGATCCGGCAGGGGAGGGCGGATTATGGCCGTTGAACGCGCGCGGCGTCATGACTGTGCGGCGCGACTTCGACGAATCGCGCAGCGGCGCACAAGGCGCGGGCGTGACGGGGGCTTTGGCTCAGGCGCTGTGCGCTATATGGCTCCATTCGGGCGCGGTGGCGATGGAGTGGGCGCTTCGATTCGAGTCGGGTCGATCTGAGTCAAAACGATTTGAACCAGGCCGACTGGAACCAGGCCGACTTGAGCCAGGCCGACTTGATTCAGGCCGACTTGAACCAGGCGGCGGCTTCGCTGTGAAAGCATGCCCTCGCTCTAGCCCTCTCCCGCAAGCGGGTCCTCGCCTTAACTCTCTCCCGCAAACTGGAGCGGGGTCGGTCCGTTGTGTGTCGAGAGTTGCCGGGCCGACGGAGGCTTCGTGCTTGCGAGTATCGGTCGCTTGAGCGCCGATGCTCGGACTTGCTCCCTCTCCCGCTGGCGGGAGAGGGCTGGGGTGAGGGCCGCCTCAGCCCGCCGACAAGCGCGCCAGTTCGTCGGCCTGATGCTCGTGGATCAGGCGCCCGATCAGTCCGTCGAGATCGCCGGCGACGATGTTGGGCAGGTCGTACAGGGTCAGGCCTTCGACGCGGTGGTCGGTGATGCGGCCCTGCGGGAAGTTGTAGGTGCGGATGCGCTGGCTGCGGTCGCCGCTGCCGACCTGCAGGCGCCGGTCCTGCGCCTGCGCGGCCGCGGCCTTCGCCGCTGCGGCGTCGGCGAGCATCGCCTGCAGGCGCTTGAGCGCCTTGTCGCGGTTGGCGTGCTGGCTGCGTTCGGTCTGGTTCTCGACCACCACGCCGCTGGGGATGTGGGTGATGCGGATCGCCGATTCGGTCTTGTTGACGTGCTGGCCGCCCGCGCCAGAAGAACGGAAGGTGTCGACCTTCAGGTCGGCCGGGTTGATCTCGATCGGTTCGCCTTCCGGCTCGACCGCGATGATCGCCACCGTGGCCGCCGAAGTGTGGATGCGGCCCTGCGATTCGGTCTCGGGCACGCGCTGGACGCGGTGGGTGCCGGACTCGAACTTGAGCCTGGAATAGGCGCCGCGGCCTTCGACGCGGGCGATGATTTCCTTGTAGCCGCCGTGCTCGCCGGCATTGGACGACTCGATTTCGACTTTCCAGCCCTGGCGTTCGGCGTAGCGCGCATACATGCGGAACAGGTCGCCGGCGAAGATCGCGGCTTCGTCGCCGCCGGTGCCGGCGCGCACTTCCAGGTACAGGTCGCCTTCGTCGCGCGCGTCCTTCGGGATCAGGTGCGCCAGCAGTTCGACGTCGAGCTGTTCCAGGCGCGTCTGCGCGGCGGCGATTTCCTCGTCGGCGAGTTCGCGCAGCTCAGGATCGTTGCGCATCGCTTCGGCGGCGGCCAGATCCGCCTTGGCGCGCGCTTCCTCGGCCAGCGCCACGGCGACTGGTTCGAGTTGGGCGAATTCGCGCGAAAGCTTGCGGAAGCGGTCGTTGTCGCCGATCACGCCGGGGTCGGCGAGCAGGCGCTCGAGTTCTTCGCGGCGTTCGGCCAGGGCTTCGAGCTTGCGGCGCAGGGTGGGGGTCATTGGAGAGCCGGGAATAGGGAGTCGGGAGTCGGAAGCGCATGCGATCAGATCTGGTCGCTAACGGTCGTCCGACGAATCCGCTGTTTCGATTCCCGATTCCCCATTTCCGATTCCCGACCCCACCGCCGGAAACAACTTGTCGGCCGCGCGCGCGAGCTCCGGGTTGCCGCTCAGCGCGGCTTCGCGCAGGGCCACGGTCGGGGCGTGCAGCAGGCGGTTGGTCAGGGTGTGGGCGAGAAAGTTCAGCACCTCCGCCGGGTCCTGCCCGGCGCCCAGTTGCTGGCGCGCTTTCGCCAGCACTTCTTCGCGCGCGGCCTCGCCGTGGTCGCGCAGGCGCTTGATCGGCGCGGTGCGCGTGCTCGCGGCCAGGGTCTCGACGAAACGGGCGACCTGCAGCTCGACGATGGCTTCGGCTTCGGTCGCGGCTTCGCGGCGGCTGCGGCGGTTGTCTTCGATCGCGCGTTCCAGGTCGTCGACGGTGTACAGGAATACGTCTTTCAAACTGGCCACGTCGGCGGCGATGTCGCGCGGCACCGCCAGATCCAACAACAGCATCGGCCGGTGCTTGCGGGTGGCGAGCGCGGCGGCGACCTGGGCGCGGTGCAGGATCGGTTCGCGGCTGGCGGTCGCCGACAGCACGATGTCGGCCTCGCCCAGGTGGCGTTCGAGTTCGCTCAATGGCAGGGCCACGCCGCCGTGGCGGGTGGCGAGGTCCTGAGCGTGGGCGAGGGTGCGGTTCGCGATCAGCAGGCGCTTGGCCTTGGCCTGGACCAGATGCCGCGCCGCCAGTTCGACCGTTTCGCCAGCGCCGACCAGGAGCACGGTCGAGTCTTCCAGGCGTGCGAACGACTCCTGCGCCAGACGCACCGCGGCCGAGGCGACCGACACCGGATTGGCGCCGATGCGGGTGTCGGTGCGTGCGCGCTTGGCGGTCGAGAAGGCCTGCTGGAACAGACGGTCGAGTTGGCTGCCCAGGGTGCCGGCGGCGCGCGCGGTCGCCCAGGCGTCCTTGACCTGGCCGAGGATCTGCGGCTCGCCGAGCACCAGCGAATCGAGCCCGGTCGCGACACGGAACAGGTGGCGCACGGCGTCGGCATCGCGATGGCGATAGAGATAGGCGTGCAGATCGCCGACGTCGTCCGGGTGCGTAGCCAGCCAGTCGGCGAGGGCGCGGCCGTCGTCGTCGGCCACCGCATACAGCTCGGTGCGGTTGCAGGTCGACAGCAACGCCACTTCGCGTACCGGCGCGAGCGCGCGCAGGGCGTCGAGCGCGGTCGTGACGGTGTCGCCGGAAAACGCCACGCGCTCGCGCAGGCTGACCGGCGCGGTCTGATGGTTGATGCCTAGAACGAACAGACTCATCGGTGGGCGCGCTTCGATCCCGGGCGGCGGACGCAGTAAACCGCCGTCGCGGCGACGCAAAAAAGTTTCATGAGGCGGCGTGCGTCGCGGGACATCGGTTCAGGTGCTTGCGATAAGCTGCGGGCTGCTGAAGGCCGCCATTCTACCGGCCCACTGGTCCCGACGTGGTTCTCTACGATTCGATTTGCTCGATCGGTCCAATAGATGGCAACGATGACGGCAGCGACGACTCGGCCGAGGCCGCGCGGCTCGCCTGCGCCGGCCTCGGTTCGCGCCGGCCCGCCGCGCCGCGACGGGGCCTGCAAATCGCGGTTTTGGCCCTGGCCCTAGGCGGCTGGCTCGGCAGCGCCGCCGCCGAGCCGTCGACGCCGGTATCGGCCTCCGCTCTGGCCACGGCCAAGTCCACGATCCAGGCGCGTGCCGCCAAGGACCCGACCGGGGCCTCGCTGGAATCGCTGCTGAGCGGCGAATTCGCCCTCCAGTCCGGCAAGCTGAACGAAGCCGCCGAGGCCTATCTCAAGGCCGCGCGCGCCGCCAACGACGTCGGCCTGGCCGAGCGGGCGACCAGCATCGCCGTGGTCGCCAAGCAGGACGCGCTGGCCGCCGAGGCCCTGGCGCTGTGGCGCAAGCTGGGCGGCAAGGGCACCTCGATCGGCGCCGCCGAAGCGACCCTGTCGCTGCGCCGCGGCGACGACCGCGCCGCATTGCGTCAGCTCAACGCTCTGATGGAGAACGATCCCGAGGCCGGCTGGCGCCAGGCCCTGATCGTGCTGACCACCGGTTCCAAAGACCCGAAGCAGGCCGCGCGCGTGCTCGAGAAACTCGTCGACGGCGGCAAGATCCCGTCCGGCAACCTGATGGCCTGGGTCGCGTTCGGCGGCCTGTCGCAGCGCCTGGACCAGCCCAAGCTCACCGAACGCATCGTCGCCGAAGTGGTCGACCGCTTCCCCGGCGAGCCACGCGTGGCCCTGTTGCGGGTGAGCCAGTTGCGCGAGTCGGGCAAGGACGACGAAGCCCGAAAAATGCTGCAGAGCATCGTCGCGCTGGCCGATCGCGACACCAATCTGCGCGCGCTGATCGCCGAGCAGTACGAAGCGCTCAACGATTTCCAGGCGGTCGCCGCGACCCTGGCGCGCGGTCCGCAGGACGAGCAGACCTATTCGCTGCGCGCGTCCTACCTGGCCCGCGCCGAAGACAAGCCGACCCTGACCAAGCTCTACGACGAATTGCGCGCCAACGCGGCCAAGCCGGACCCGGCGCGGCGCCTGCTGCTGGGCCAGTTGGCCGAATTCCTCGAGCGCTACGAGGAAGCCCTGGGCTGGTACCAGGGCGTGCCTGCCGGGCAACCGCGTTCGATCGCGCGCCTGCGCAGCAGCAACGTCCTGCACAAGCTCAAGCGCAACGACGAGGCCTACGCCAATCTGCGCGCGATCCAGTCCGACGCTTCGACCGGCGATGACGCCCGCCGCGACGCCTACATCGTCGAGGCCAATCTGCGCGGCGAGGACAAGAACGACGCCGGCGAGAACGATGCTTTCGCGCGCGGCCTGGCGGCGTTTCCGGACGAGCCGGAAATCCTTTACGCCCGCGCCCTGAGTTGGGAGCGCCGCGACGATATCGCCCGCGCCGAGGCCGATTTCCGCCGCATCCTGGTCGCCGAGCCCGACAACATCGCCGCGCTCAACGCACTCGGCTACACCTTGGCCGACCGCACCACGCGCTTCCAGGAAGCGCTGGAACTGATCGAGCGCGCGCGCAACGCCGAGCCCGACAACTATGCGATCGTCGACAGCTACGGCTGGGTGCTGTACCGCATCGGCCGCGTCAAGGAGGCCGAAACCGAGCTGCGCCGCGCCCTGACCATGCAGAAGGACGCCGAAATCGCCGCCCATCTCGGCGAGGTGTTGTGGCAGAGCGGCCAGCGCGAGGAAGCCCGCAAATACTTCGAGCAGGCGCGCAAGATCGATCCCGACAATCGCTCGCTGTTGCGCGCGCTGAAGCGGCTCGGCCTGTGAACACGCGTTCGTTCGCTTCGCGTCTTAAGGCGCACCCTGTTTCGTGCCCGGCGAAGTCCGTCGCGGTCGCCGTATTGGTTTTGTTGCTGAGCGCCTGCGCCGGGCAGGGCGTCAGGCGCCCGCCGCCGGAAGTATTGCCGACGGCGGTCGCGGCCGAGCGCGAAGCCGGGCGCATCGCCCGGGTCCGCGCCGACGACGAGTGGTCGCTGACCGGCCGCATCGCCGTGTCCAACGCCGGCAAGGGCGGCAGCGGCCGCATCGAATGGAACCAGCGCGGCGAGCGCTACGAAGTCGCCCTCAGCGCGCCGGTCACCCGGCAGAGCTGGCGCCTTGCCGGCGGCCCCGGCGAAGCGCGTCTGGACGGCCTCGAAGGCGGCCCGCGCGAAGGTGTCGACGCCGCGGCGGTGCTGCACGAGGCCACCGGTTGGGATATTCCGGTCGAGGCTCTGGCCGATTGGCTGCGCGCCTTGCCGGCCGCCGGCGCCGCCGCGCCGCGGATCGTCGCGGGGCCCGACGGCCGCCCGCTTTCGATCGAGCAGGCCGGCTGGACCATCGCCTACGAATGGCCGCTCACCGGCGACCTGCCGTCGCGGTTGGACGCACGCCGCGGCGACGCCCGCGTGCGCCTGATCGTCGACCAGTGGCAGGGCGCGGAGGCCGCGCCGGCGTCCGATGGCGCCGGCCGCTGATCCTGAGCGTTCTTTCCCGACCCTTAACGCCCGACCGATAACGCCCGCCCGAGCTGCGATCCGATCATGTCCGCCCCCCTCTCCGAGCCGACCGCTCCGATCGAGTCGAATTGGTCGATCTGGCCCGCCCCGGCCAAGCTGAACCTGTTCCTGCGCATCACCGGTCGCCGCGCCGACGGCTACCACCTGTTGCAGACCGTGTTCCGCCTGCTCGACTGGGGCGACACGCTCCGCCTGCGCCCGCGCGCGGACGGTCGGGTGATGCGTCACGGCGCCTCGGTGGCCGGCGTGGCCGAGCACGACGACCTCACCGTGCGGGCCGCCTTGCTGCTGCAGAAAGAGTCGAACAGCAGTCAAGGTGCCGACATCGTCATCGAAAAACGCATTCCGGCCGGCGGTGGGTTCGGCGGCGGCTCGTCCGATGCGGCAACCGTCCTGGTCGCCCTGGACGCTTTGTGGGGCACGAACCTCGGTGTGGACCGCCTGGCTGAGCTCGGGCTGCGCCTGGGCGCCGACGTGCCAGTCTTCGTACGCGGTGAGAATGCCTGGGCCGAAGGCGTCGGCGAGGTGCTGCGGCCGGTCGAACTGGCGCCGGCCTGGTATGTCCTGGTCGACCCGGGCGTTCACGCGCCGACCGCGGCCTTGTTTCAATCGTCTGAATTGACGCGGGATGCTGCGCCCGCGACAATGTCGGACTTCGTTTCGGGTAAGCCGCTCGGGAATGCGTTCGAGCCGGTGTTGCGCAAGCGCGAAGCTGCCGTCGAGGCCGCCTTCGCCGCGTTGTCGCAGATCGGTTCGCCACGCCTGACCGGCTCTGGCAGCGGGTGTTTCGTCGAGTTCGCGCAGCGCGAATCCGCCGAGGCAGCGCTGGCGGAACTGCCTTCCGGCCTACGGGCCTGGACGGCGGGCGGTGCAGGGCGTTCCGCGCTGTGTGCCGCACTCGAGGCAAATCTTCCGCAGGGGCGTCGCCAAGAGGCCCAAGGCACCAGGTTTTGATCCTGGCATTCGTAGGTTCGAATCCTACCGCCCCTGCCATCGAATGCTGGGAGTTGGGAATCGTGGATTCCCCACTCCCCAATCATCACCAGCCGCCACGGTCAGAGCGAAGCGGAGAAGACAGTGCAAAACGATCGCAACCTGCTGGTATTCAGCGGTAATGCCAACCGTCCGCTTGCCGAAGCGGTGTGCAAGGAGCTCGGCATCCGGCTCGGCAAGGCGCTCGTCGGGCGTTTCTCCGACGGCGAAGTGCAGGTCGAGATCGAAGAGAACGTGCGCCGTCAGGAAGTGTTCGTCATTCAGTCGACGAACGCGCCGACCGCCGAGAACTTCATGGAGCTGCTGGTCCTGATCGACGCGCTCAAGCGCGCATCGGTGGCCAACGTGACCGCGGTGGTGCCGTACTTCGGTTACGCCCGCCAGGATCGCCGCCCGCGCTCCTCGCGCGTGCCGATCACCGCCAAGGTCGCGGCCAAAATGTTCGGCGCCGTCGGTGCCGACCGGGTGCTCACGGTCGATCTGCATGCCGACCAGATCCAGGGCTTCTTCGACATTCCGGTCGACAACGTCTACGCCTCGCCGTTGCTGCTCGCCGACATCTGGCGCGCACACGGCACCGACAACCTGATCGTGGTGTCGCCCGACGTCGGCGGCGTGGTCCGCGCCCGCGCGATCGCCAAGCGCCTCGACGACGCCGACCTGGCGATCATCGACAAGCGCCGTCCGCGCGCCAACGTCGCCACGGTGATGAACATCATCGGCGACGTGTCGGGCAAGACCTGCGTCTTGGTCGACGACATCGTCGACACCGCCGGCACCCTGTGCGCCGCCGCGGCCGCGTTGAAGGCGCAGGGCGCGCAGAAAGTCGTCGCCTACTGTACCCACCCGGTGCTGTCGGGCGCGGCGATCGACAACGTAATGAAGTCGCAGTTGGACGAGCTGGTGGTGACCGACACCATTCCGCTGACCGCCGCGGCCCGCGCCACCGGCCGCATCCGCCAGCTCAGCGTCGCCGAGCTGCTGGCCGAGACGATCCGCCGCATCGCCTTCGGCGAGTCGGTCAGCTCGTTGTACGTGGATTGATCAATTCGGGAGTCGGGAATGGGGAATGGGGAATCGTAAAAAGCAGCGCCGCGGCATGCGCTTCTACCGATTCTCGATTCCCCATTTCCGATTCCCAGCTCCAAAGACTCATCTGGTCGCGGATGAGTCTCCAAATCGCCGCGAGGCGATCCTAACGCTGTAAAAGTGAGTAAACGACAATGTCCGAACACATCATCAAGGCCACTGGCCGCAACGTCGAGGGGAAGGGTGCGAGCCGCCGCCTGCGTCGTGCCGCCAGCATCCCGGCCATCATCTACGGCGGCAAGGCTACGCCGCAGCCGATCCAGCTCGATCACGAGAAAGTGTGGCTGGCCAGCCAGCACGAGTGGTTCTACTCCTCGATCCTGACCCTCGATGTCGACGGCAAGAGCGAGAGCGTGCTGCTGCGCGATATGCAGCGCCACCCGTACAAGCAGATCATCATGCACCTGGACTTCCAGCGCGTGGACGAGAACCAGGCCATCCGCGTCGCGGTGCCGCTGCACTTCCTCAACGAAGACAAGTCGCCGGCCGGCAAGGCCGCGGACGTCGTCGTGACCCACGAGCTCAACGAAGTCGAAATCAGCTGCCTGCCGAAGGACCTGCCGGAGTTCCTCGAGATCGACCTGTCCAAGCTCGCCGTCGGCGACATCGTCCACCTCTCGGAGCTCAAGCTGCCGAAGGGCGTCGAGATCCCCGAGCTGAAGCTGGGCAAGGAACACGACGTCGCCGTCGTGATCGCCAAGCACGGCAAGGAAGAGGCCGAGGAAGCCGCCGAGGCGCCGGTCGCCGAAGTGCCGGCCGCCAAGGTCGCCAAGAAGGACGAAGACAAGAAGTGATCGTGGACCGGCGCGCCCTGATCGGCGCGCCGGTTTGCGTACACGGATAGTCTTACGCGATGGCAGATCTGCGCCTGATCGTCGGCCTCGGCAACCCGGGGTCGGAACACACCCGGACCCGGCACAATGCCGGGTTCTGGTTTGTGGACGCCCTGAACGAAAAGTTCGGCGGCCGGTTCGGTCTGGAGTCCAAATTGTTCGGCGAAACCTCGAAGATCGAGATCGCCGGGCGCCCGGTCTGGCTGCTCAAGCCGGCCACGTTCATGAACCTGTCGGGCAAGTCGGTCACCGCGGCCCTGCGTTACTGGAAGATCGAGCCCGAGGAAGCGCTGCTGGCGCACGACGAGCTCGATCTCGCGCCCGGCACGGCCCGGCTCAAGTTCGACGGCGGCCACGGCGGCCAGAACGGCTTGCGCGACACCATCCAACTGCTCGGTCACGGCAAGTTCCACCGCCTGCGCATCGGCATCGGCCATCCCGGCCACAAGGACAAGGTCACTCCCTGGGTGCTAGGACGTCCCGGCAAGGCCGACGAGGCGACGATCCTGCGCGCGATCGACGACGCCATCGAGGTCATGCCGCTGGCGGTGCAGGGCAACCTGATGGACGCCATGACCCGCCTGCACACGCCCAAGTCGTGAATGGGGAATGGGGAATCGGGAATCGTCAGAGCCCGCTTTCCCATTCCCGATTCTCGATTCTCTATTCCCGGATTACGAAGCCATGGGTATCAAATGCGGCATCGTCGGCCTGCCCAACGTGGGCAAGTCGACCCTTTTCAACGCCCTGACCAAGGCTGGGATCGCCGCGGCGAACTTCCCGTTCTGCACGATCGAGCCGAACGTCGGCGCCGTGCCGGTGCCGGATCCGCGCCTGAACGCGCTGGCCGAGATCGTCAAGCCGCAGAAGCTGCTGCCGACCGCGGTCGAATTCGTCGACATCGCCGGCCTGGTCGCCGGCGCCGCTAGCGGGCAGGGCCTGGGCAACAAGTTCCTCGCCCACATCCGCGAAGTCGACGCCATCACCCACGTGGTGCGCTGCTTCGAGAATCCGGACGTCATCCACGTCAACAACAAGGTCGATCCGATCGCCGATATCGAGACCATCGATACCGAGCTGGCGCTGGCCGACCTGGAAAGCGTCGAGAAGGCCTACCAGCGCGCCGAGCGCTCGGCCAAGACCGGCGACAAGGAAGCGATCGTGCGCAAGGAGGTCCTCGGCCGCGTGCGCGAGGGCCTGGACGCCGGCAAGCCGGCGCGCGCGCTGAGCCTGTCCGAGGACGACAAGGCCGCGCTGCGCGATCTGTTCCTGCTCACCCTCAAGCCGGTGATGTACGTCGCCAACGTGCTCGAGGACGGTTTCGAGAACAACCCGCACCTGGACGCGGTGCGCGAGCGCGCCAAGCTCGAGGGCGCCCAGGTCGTGCCGGTTTCGGCCGCGATCGAGGAAGAGCTGAGTCAGCTCGACGACGCCGACCGCGACACCTTCCTGGCCGACCTCGGCCTGGCCGAGCCGGGCCTCAACCGGGTCATCCGCGCCGGTTACGAGCTGCTGGGCCTGCAGACCTATTTCACCGCCGGGGTCAAGGAAGTGCGCGCCTGGACGGTCAAGGCCGGCTCGACCGCGCCGCAGGCCGCCGCGGTGATCCACACCGACTTCGAGAAGGGCTTCATCCGCGCCGAAACCATCTCCTACGACGATTTCATCAAGTACAAGGGCGAGGCCGGGGCCCGCGATGCCGGGCGTCTGCGCCTGGAAGGCAAGGAATATCGCGTCCAAGAGGGCGATGTACTGCACTTCCGGTTCAATGTCTGAGTACACTATGCGGCCGTTTCGGGGTCGCCTGGCAGCCGGTTCGGCCGTCGCGAGTAGATTCCGAAAAAAGTTGTACGAAAACGCGTTGACTTCCTGAAGAACGCGCGCCAGAATTACGGGCTCTTTTGGAGGGATACCCAAGCGGCCAACGGGGGCAGACTGTAAATCTGCTGGCTTACGCCTTCGGTGGTTCGAATCCACCTCCCTCCACCAGTTTCATCGCGACAGGCTACGGTTCGTCGGTTTTTTTGAGTTCGACGGATTCTGGCGCGGCAGGCACTAGTGGAATCAAGCAACGACGATCTCGCTTTCAAGGGTGTCGGCGGTGCGGGTTTCAGATTAAAGTTCCAACGCTGTAATGGCTGTACGCGGCGCGGGAGTAGTTCAATGGTTAGAGCCTCAGCCTTCCAAGCTGATAATGCGGGTTCGAATCCCGTCTCCCGCTCCATTGAACGGCTTCGTCGGCGGTAAGGTTGAATTCGCCCGCGTCGGTCCCATTGCAGTTAAAGCCCGCGCAGGCGGGTCGCAACACCCAGGTTTCACGCTCACGTAGCTCAGTCGGTAGAGCACCTCCTTGGTAAGGAGGAGGTCGAAGGTTCGATTCCTTTCGTGAGCACCATCCAAAGCAAGACAAGGCTGCTTTACCAACAGCCGCCGCGACATACAGACCCACAAACGAGAAGCGACAGCCATGGCTAAGGGTAAATTCGAGCGCACCAAGCCGCACGTGAACGTCGGCACGATCGGCCACGTTGACCACGGCAAGACGACGCTGACGGCGGCGCTGACGAAGGTGGGCGCCGAGCGTTTCGGTGGCGAGTTCAAGGCATACGACGCGATCGACGCGGCGCCGGAAGAAAAGGCGCGCGGCATCACGATCTCGACGGCGCACGTGGAATACGAATCGGCGACGCGTCACTACGCGCACGTCGACTGCCCGGGCCACGCCGACTACGTGAAGAACATGATCACGGGCGCGGCGCAGATGGACGGCGCGATCCTGGTGTGCTCGGCCGCTGACGGCCCGATGCCGCAGACCCGCGAACACATCCTGCTGTCGCGCCAGGTCGGCGTGCCGTACATCGTCGTGTTCCTGAACAAGGCCGACATGGTGGACGACGCCGAGCTGCTCGAGCTGGTCGAGATGGAAGTGCGCGAGCTGCTGAGCAAGTACGAGTTCCCGGGCGACGACACCCCGATCATCCACGGCTCGGCCCGTCTGGCGCTGGAAGGCGATCAGAGCGAAATCGGCGTGCCGTCGATCCTGCGTCTGGTCGAAGCGCTGGACAGCTTCATCCCGCAGCCGGAGCGCGACGTCGACAAGCCGTTCCTGATGCCGGTGGAAGACGTGTTCTCGATCTCGGGCCGCGGCACCGTGGTGACCGGCCGTATCGAGCGCGGCATCGTGAAGGTCGGTGACGAAATCGAAATCGTCGGTATCCGTCCGACCCAGAAGACGACGGTCACGGGCGTGGAAATGTTCCGCAAGCTGCTCGACCAGGGTCAGGCGGGCGACAACGCCGGTCTGCTGCTGCGCGGCACCAAGCGCGACGACGTCGAGCGCGGCCAGGTGCTGTGCAAGCCGGGTTCGATCAAGCCGCACACCGACTTCGAAGCCGAAGTCTATGTGCTGTCGAAGGACGAAGGCGGCCGTCACACCCCGTTCTTCAAGGGCTACCGTCCGCAGTTCTACTTCCGCACCACCGACATCACCGGCGCTTGCGAGCTGCCGGAGGGCGTCGAGATGGTGATGCCGGGCGACAACGTGAAGATGGTCGTCACGCTGATCAACCCGGTGGCGATGGACGA
>NZ_JBQEOE010000042.1:0-51347 GCF_052045105.1 Lysobacter sp. 22409
TGCGTTCGCGGCACGTTGACTGCGCCCGCACACCGTTCGGACGGCTCGCTCCGTGTAGCCGCCTGACCAGCCCTCGCACCGAAACCCGTTGGCTTACGGCTTCGGGGCGATCTCGCCTTGCGCACGATGCGCCACGGGTTCGGAGCGTTACGGCCCGACTGGTGGCAGGTGAGATGCGTCGAGGTCCATCCCGGTACGCACGACGCGACCATCCAGCACGTATTCCATGACATGCCGGAACGTCCCGAGAGCGCTCGGCCCCGTCATGTGTGACATCGTTCATGTGTGACATTTTCGGCGCGATGTGCGCCGCACATGAGGACGATAACGTATGCGCCTCCAACCGCCGGTACGCACCGTGCGGTTCAGACCGTTGAAGTCCGATGCGGCCGAGTCCATCAGCCCAGCGGCGATGCTATGGTTCGATTTCGCCATAGAAGCCAGGCGTCCGGAATCCGCTTGGGTCTGATCGATACGGTTATGTATGGCCAGATTTTCTCACGCATTCATCGTTTTCCTCTCACTGACGGCCCCGCAAGTCGCGGTGGCTTATCAGGCCTCAGCGAGCGCTGCTCCGCCCGGTGGCTATAGCATTCCGCCCGGCGCCTTGGACGATACGCTCAACGCCTTCGCCTCTCGCAAAGACGTGCAGTTGATCTATTCGCCCGCCTTGGTGGCCAAACGGCGCAGCGCGGGCCTCAGAGGCCATCCCGGAGTTCGTGAGGGCCTGGCTCGATTACTGGAAGGGACCGGCCTCACCGCAGTCGCGGTAAAAGCCAATGTTTACCTGCTTCAGCCCACACCGCGCCCGCGGGCCGACGCGAGGCCGGCAGCGCCGAAGGCGACCTCCTCGCCGAGGTCTCCGACCCAGTTGGACACGGTCCACGTCACTGGAAGCCGGATCAAGCGCGCGGGGCTTGAGAGCGCACTGCCTTTGACGCTGATCACGCAGGAGCAGATTCGCGCCAGCGGCCATCAGACCTTGTTCGATGTGCTGCGCTTGATGCCGGGCATGACCGGTCACCATCCCCGCAATATCGCCAGCGAGGGCGGCAACAGCCAAGTGCCGACGGCAGCCGCGGCTTCGGCCAGTTTGTACTCGCTCGGCCCGCGCGCGACCTTGTTTCTCGTCGATGGACGACGCATGGCCAACTACGGCCTGGTCTCGACCGATATGGGCGCGTTGACTGACCTCAACGGCATTCCCTTGAGCATGGTCGATCACATCGAGATCGCTCGCGGTGGAGCGTCGGCCATCTACGGCGCCGACGCGATGGCCGGCGTAGTCAACATCATCCTGAAGAAGGACTACCGCGGGGCCGAGGTCGGCAGCAATTTTGGCGTGTCCCAGCGCGGCGACGCCGAGCAGCAACGCGAGTACGCCAGCTTCGGCGCGCAGACGCGCAGCGGCGGCAACGTTTTCGTCAGCGCCGATCACTTCACCCGTAATCCGCTGATCGGCAGCCAGCGCTCTTGGAGCACGCTCGATCGACGGCGATTCGGCGGGACCGATCGGCGGATCGCACTGGGCTTCCTGCAGGACGACGGCAGCGTGCTCCCGATCGCAGGCTGTCGCAATCGCGATCCCACGCCATCCGGCGTCGAGTGCGGTTTCGACGCTCCGCGCTACAGCAGTCTGCAACCCGGTATCGCCAGCAACTCCTTGTACGCCCACCTGCGTCAGCCGATCAGCGAGAACCTCGAGGCCTACGCCGATCTGCGCCTGTCCCGGGTCGGGCTGGAGCTGCGCAACGCTCCGAGCCATGGGGTGATGCCGCTGTCCGGCGACCACCCCGATAGCGAAAGAGCTCGCGACTATTCGTTCTTGAATTATTGGTTCTCCGACGTGGGGCCGATCGGCAATCGGGTCGTTACCACCAACCGGGACTACACCATCGGCATAAACGGCTACCGCCGAACTTGGGCCTGGGATCTGAGTCTGTCGCGCCGCGACAACGAGGTCGCCAATCGCATCAATGGCTTGATCTGCCTGTCGGCTCTCGGGTCGGTCGTCGACGATCGAAGCTATCGTTTCAATCGGGTGGACAGGAATTCCGATGCCGTGCTCGCCAAGCTTTCGCCTCCCATCGTATTGGGCGGGAAGATGTCGCTGGAAACCTTGTCCGGCAGCGTGGACGGTCCTCTGTTCGCATTACCCGCCGGCGACGTCCAGGCCGCAGCCGGATTCGAAGCCCGTCACGAGCACCTGAGCAACCGGCCGGACCCCTTGCTGACGAAAGGCGATATCGCGCTGGCGATGGACTTCCAGGGTCGAAGCGACCACCGCGATGCAGCCGCGGTCTATGCCGAGCTCAAGGCGCCGCTGCACCATAAACTCTCGATGGACGCGGCATGGCGCTTGGATCGCAACCGGGGCTACGGCGATCAGATCTCCCCCATGTTCGGTCTGCGCTGGCAAGCTTTTCAGTCGCTGAGTCTGCGCGCCTCGGTTGGAGAGGGTTATCGTGCGCCTACATTGGCTGAGCTGCGTGGCCCGCTGCTGATCAAGCAACAGACGCTTTCCTACGTCCCCGCCGACGATTCGACCCGCCCCTGCCGTGACGAGTTCGACGACTATTGCGCCGTCGACCTACGCGCACGAGTCAACCCGAGGCTGAAGCCGGAGACATCGACCAACCGCAATCTCGGTTTGACCTGGACCCCCAGCGAAGACTTCTCGCTGACCGGCAGTCACTATCGCATCCGGCGCAGGAACGAGATTCTGCCGATCAATGCGCTGGGTCTCGACGAACTGTCCCCGGAAGCCTTGATTCGCGACGAAAACGGCGAGCTGGTCGCCGTCGCCAGCTATCTCGATAATGTCGGCAGCACCGAAGTGCGGGGCTGGGAGATCGAGGCCGAGTACAGTCACCAGACGCAGCGCTGGGGCGACCTCGATTTCAGCCTGAGCGGCCACTACACGCATCGCCTGCTCCGGCAGCATCGTCCGTCCGCGCCGATCGAGGACCATGCCGGCATCGAAATGCCCAGCCGAAGCGTGCTGGGCGATGTTCGCTGGAGCTATCGCGATTGGATCGTAACGCTCAATCTGTACTACATAGGGCCAACGACGGTGTCCGTGCCGGGGCCAAGCACTACCTTCACTTACGGCAGTAACGTCGACCACACGCGCCGTACGCCCAGCACGACCTTGGCCGGCATCGATATCGCTTACCGCGGCCTCAAACGTTGGCTGTTCAGCCTCAACATCAACAACCTTGGCGATCGCCATCCCGGCAACTACAACTACAGCAACGGCGGCTACACTATTGCCGACAGCGACCCGATCGGACGCTACTACTCGGTTAGTGCGACACATCAGTTCTGAACCGGACATCCGCTTCCTGGGCCGGCCTTTGCATTTCCGTATGCCGCGCAAGCACGGCTCAACTCCAAAGAGACGAGAGACAAGACCCGGTCTCGATGCGGTGGACTTCGGGGCAAGCATTGCTGGAGCGCGCGCGCCGTAGCAAGATGGCGAAACGGCTCTTTCAGTCCGTTCTCCGCTGTCGCCGCGGCACCACGGAAAGGCTTCTTGCTGGGTTATGGCGATAGCCCGTAATCGGCGACCGATCCCCGCCTAGCGAGTGCGGCCCAAGACCGCCCCCCTCTCTGCTGTCGGCGTTCTCCAGACCTGTCCTCGGCCGAGCGTTGTGCACGCATACGAATCAGCGACTTAGGATTCGCTGGAGACGGCCGCACTTGCTGTTGCCGGCGCCTGGCGTTATCAAGGCACTTCAATCGGATCATCGCGCCTTCAACATCGAAAGGATTCCAGTTTGAACGATCGGTATCGGCGCTCCGCACGGATCGCGGCGCTTTGCCTGGCGCTCATGGGGTGTATCGGCCAGGCCCAGGCGCAGTTCGGGGCGAGCGGAACCAGCGACCTGCCGCTGCACCTCGTATTCGGCCCATGGTTCATTCTGCTCGGCGTACTGCCGGTAGCGGGCTGGTTGCGCCCGTCCTGGCGGCCGCGGCTTTGCAAAGCGGCGCGTCGTGCGGTGGCCGGCTACCTCTTCATCGAGTTCGTTCCGCTGCTTGTCTGCATGCTGGCGGCCGGCCTGTTCGATGTATGGAAGAACGCCGCTTTGATGGCCTGGGCTCTGTCGATGCTGGGCGTGATCTTTTCCGGACTGGTACTCCTGTTATTCGTATCGGTGGCGCTGATCCTGGATTGGGTGTTTTCCTGTCGATGCCGGGCGCAGGCCGACCGGCAGCAACGCGAGCTGGCCCCATGACCCACCAAGGGCCGCCCGCAACCAATCCGCCGCCGGTGGATGCCCGGCTGACGAAACGCCATCGCCGCGCGCGTATCTGCGCGATCGCCTGCCTGATCCTGGCACTGCTGCTGGCAGCCGCTTCAGTCGTCTCCTTAAGCACCGGGGTCTTCGGTTGTTGGGGTGGCGCCTATGTGTTCCTGGCCTGCCTGGTGGTCCTCGGCGTCCCGGCGCTGATCCTGCTGCTGACGGTCGCCTACCTGAGAGCGTTCGAGTTGATCTGGCTGGGCGTCGCGATATGGCTGATCTATTTTGCGGTCGAGGTGGCCTCGCATATCCTTCCGCCGGTGTTTTGCAGCGGCTCCGGCTGAGGTCGCCGATTGCCGGCGGAACGTCGGCCCGCACCGAGCGTGAGTAATCCAACCGACCGAAGCCGCCCCGCGGCTCGGCTCAATCCGAGTATCCGCCGTCAAGATGAAGCCACACTCTGCCGCCGCGCTTTCGGCGCTGATCTTGCTCTGCCTTCTGTCCGCATGCGCATTCCCTGCCAGAGAGAAAGCCGCCGACCTACCCGACTCGGAGCGAGAGATCGTCGAGAACTGCGCACTGGCCAAGGAACGGCAGAATCAGGCGGCCATCGACCACTGGTGCCGTGAGCAAGCGCAGGGGAAGTAATCGCGATGGCCGACAAGCCGAAGCCGTTTCGCTGCTCGCGACGCCAGCGGTCTTCGTCGACATCCGCGTATGCTTACGCAGGTAGATTCGATGCGGCCGAGAACTGAGACCGGCCTGGGCTTCCCCCGCTACCGCAAGAGAAAAGGACTTTTCAGATGAGTACGCAAGCCGATACCCGCCATGTGTCGATCCCGGCCCTGCTGATGGTCGCGGCCCTGTGCACCGGACCGGTCCTGGCTCGGAGCCCGGCGCGGCCACCGATTCCGCCTCCGCTGCCTGAGCCATCCGCAGTGGTGCTGGAGGCGCCACCGATGCCGATGGCGCCTCCGCCGGCGTCCTCGCTGCCGCTCAAAAGCCCGGTCGACGTCAACGACTATGTCGGCTACCCGGCGGTCCAGCCTGCGCATCATGTCGGCGACGCCATCAGGGTGTTCGCACTTAAATCGACCTGGGCCAAACCGCCGGCCGCCAGCAGTTCTCAGGACGCGTCCAACGACCTGCTGACCATCATTCCGGCGGAGGTGGTCGCTGTGAAGCCGGACGGCAGCGTGCAGATTCAGGGCCTGCTGGCGCTCGATGTCAGCGGCATGCAACAAACCTACCGGGTCTCCGGCCTGGTCCGCCGCGAAGACCTCGACATCGATAACGCGGTGGTTTCGAACCGGATCGCCGACGCCGGGCTGGAATTGGTCGACGATGGCGGAATGGATTCCTCGCGGCGCCAACGCGCCATCGAGAACATGTACAAGTTTCTGAGTCTGCAGCGGGCGCGATGACGGCTTTCATCCAGCCGCCGCAACACTAGCGGGAGGCGACCACTACCAGCGAGGTCCCGCAGGCGATGACGATCGCGATGGCGAACATCGCCCAAAGCAACGTCTTCCTGTTCTTTTCGTTCATCGATCACCCCTGAGTAACCCCGGCTGTTCTTGAATCCTAGCACCGCCCCCCACGCAGGCGCCGCGATTCGTACCCAGGCTCTGGTTTGCGTTCGTTTGAGTCCTTAGCCTGCCAAGTTTCATGCCGCCTATCGGGGATACCCGTCCTCGCCGGAGCCGAAGCACGAACCAGGAGCCGTCCGAATGATCGACTACGACCTCGAGCTGCAACGCCACAACGCCGTGTTGCGGCGCGCGTACGGCATCCTCGCTTCCGATCGGGTCCTCGACGTCGGCTGCGGGACCGGGCAGACGACACGCGAAGCGGCGCAACTCGCGGCAACGGGGTCTGCGCTAGGTATCGACCGCTCGAATGAGATGATCGAGCGCGCACGGGAACTCACTCGTGCAGCAAGGCTCGGCAACGTCGAATACTCATGCGCCGACGCCGAACGACATGGGCTGCCGCACGAATCCTTCGATGTGGCCATCAGCCGATTCGGCACGATGTTCTTCGAGCATCCGTTCGCGGCCTTCTCCAACATACGCAGCGCATTGCGTCCGCAGGGACGGCTGGTGATGATGGTGTGGCAGCAGCGCGATCGCAACGAATGGGCCACCGCCATCGAAAGCGCGTTCCCGCCCGATGAAGCAGGAATCGAAAACTCCCCCGCCGCTCCGCCCGCCTTCTCCCTGGGCGATCAGGACTTCGTCAAACGCATTCTCGATGCCGCCGGCTTCGCTGCCCCGATGTTCGACGAAGTGCATGAGCCCGCCTTCTACGGGACCGACGTCGATGCCGCCTTCGAGTTCGTGTCCGGATTTTCTACCGTGCAGGAGAAGGTCGCCCGCCTCGATACCGGCCCACGCGAACAGGCCCTCGATCGCCTCCGCGGTCTGTTGACCGAGCACCAACAGGCCGATGGCGTCTGGTTCGATTCGCGTGCCTGGATAGTGACCACACACCGGAGATGACCCGCCCGCCGACATCGCGAGATCTGCATGCGTCATAGCATCGGTCTGCTACCGGGTGCGGACACGCCATACGACTTGGCCGTCACGCTCGGGGTCATCTCCCATTTTCCCGGCGACCTTTATGAAACCGTTATGGTGATTAGCGCCGGCGCCCTTATGCCTTGGTCGTGAACGGCAAGGCTTGATCCTCGCCCCCCGCACTCGCCAACGACGGAAGCGATCGCTCGCTTCCGTCGGGGCGTCATCGGGATCGCAAGGCGATCGCGATCAGTTGGTGGGCACCGAGAACACCGTCTTCAGGAAGCCCGGCCAGGCCGACTCCTGCACATAGCGAATCGGGCGATCGGTATTGCCGACCTTATAGCCGCCGCTGGAGTAGTCGGCGTTGAACTCCTTGGCGTTCTGCGGGAAGAACACCGCCAGACCGGTGTCGCCGTAGAACTTGTTGCCGATCTTGTTGCCGCTGCTGTAGTTCGCCTTGACCGCCAGCGCCAACGCGTCCTGCGCGTCCTGCACCGCGGCCTTGCTGTCGGCGTCGATGGCCTTGGTCTTGAGCGTGGCCAGCCACGCACCGATGTCCACCCCATAGGAAGTCTCGTACGGGGTCATCGCCTTGCGCGCATCGCGCGCGGCCTGCTTCTCGGCGGTGGTGGTCAGGCTTTCGGTCACCGCGTCGAGCGCGTCGGCGACCAGACCGGTCTTGCTCAGGTCGATCGAGGACAGCGTGGTGTGGCCCGACGGCTTGTTGGTGTAGTAGGCCTTGTAGCTGTCGACCACCCACTTGCCCAGCGCCTGCGCCTCGGTCGTGGCCGGCTGCTTGGCCAGATTGGCCAGGAAACCGTAATCCCAACCTTCGCCCGGCTCGAGTTCTTCGCTGCCGACCAGGAACTTGGCGCGATCGCGCAGTTCGTAAGCCGGTTCGATCATCGCCATCAGGCAGGCGTCGAAAGAAACGATGTCGAGCTTCTTGCTGCCAAGCGCGGTCTTGATCGCATCGGCGACGTCGGAGTTGTAGATGATATTGCCGGTTTCGTCGTCCGAGGACACCGAGCGGTGGGTGTTTTTCGCCCCTGGCGCAACGCGGAAGCCTTGGCCGTGGTTCCAGATCACCAGCATCGTGCGCTTGGCCGGATACTTTTGCGTGCCCCACTTGATGAACTCGGCGAGCGTTTCCTTATCGCCCATGTCGGTGTTCAACTTGGACTTGCCCAAGTCCATCAGCGCGCCCGCGGCAGTCGGCTTGTCGCCCTTCTTGACCCGGAACCGCTTGACGCCGGTCCAGTCGCCGTTGCTGCTGTCGTAGCCTGCGATGCGGCCGTACTCGACCAGGATGTTGACCTTGTCGGAACTGCCGACTTTCGCCATCTGGTTCCAGTTGTGGACCGTGAACGGCTCCAGGTTGTTCTTGCCGTTCATGAACACCAGCACGTTCCACTCGGCCTCGGCGGCTTTGGCAACGGGTTTGCTCGGGACTTTCGCGGTTGCCGCCGCACTGCCGCAAGCGAACAACGCCGCGGCAAGCAGTGATTTGTTTAACAGCTTCATGGATTCGATTCCTGTGTGGGTAAGGTAAGCCGCGCGCACGGCGCGCTACGTTCGCGCGGCGAAAGCGAGTGCACATTCGCTACAGGTAAAAGCGCAGGCAGGCGCATGTCTCCCCCGGCTACCCCAGCCGATCGCATGGCGATTTGTGTGATCCCTATAGAGGAACGCAGAGGAACACGACGACGACGGCCGCCTCGAGCGCGTCGAGGACTCGCCTTGCGACGCGCGAGTGCTCAGAGAAATCCGTTCGCAACAAGACTGTTTATCGCAGATCGACGCCACCACAATCCGTCGCTCCCAACCGCAGAGACGGACCATGAAACATTGGATATTCCTGGCTATGGCGATTTTCGGCGAAGTAGTGGCAACGTCCGTACTCAAGGCAAGCGACGGCTTCAGCAAGCTTGTTCCGTCGCTCGTGGTGATCGCGGGATACGTGACGGCGTTCTACTTCCTGTCGCTTGCGTTGCGCTCGATTCCGGTGGGTATCGCCTACGCCATCTGGGCCGGTCTCGGCGTGGTCCTCGTCACCGCGTTCTCGTGGATCTATTACGGACAGAAGCTCGACCTGGGGGCAGGGGCCGGCATGGCTTTGATCGTGGCCGGAGTCGTCGTCATGAATCTGTTCTCCAAGACCATGTCGCACTGATGTGTGCGCCGATATGCACGGTCTGCGAATCGAATCGGGCGCGGGCCTCTGGGCACCTTCACTTCGCATCGGCACGGAGCGCGGCCGGTGAACCGCGATGCAATCCGGACGGCCATGACACAGACGCCAGGCACCGACCCGGTCTAAAGCGCAGGGCCGCATGGCCGCGGGTATCGGCGGGAACGAATCGACGTAATTATCAGGCGCAGCGCGGGGTTACGGCGTTCCAGACAGCGGCCTGCGCATGATCGTCGGTGCGGAGCCGCATCGCCGCTTGACCCGCGTCGTTCCCGGCATGGCCCGGTTTCGGCCTTGAGCGATGGCGGGCATTACCTAGTATCGACCCGGCGCATCGGACGCGCACGGCGGCTTCGCATGGAGCGAGTGTCCTGCCTGCCCCGCGAACGCGCGGACAGGTTTCCGCTGCGCAGGAACTCGTGCACCGACGTCCTCGCCATGGCCGCGGGTGCGCATGCGCCGCGTCGGCAGGTACTCCATCGGTCTCAACCTACGAGGGAACAAGATGAAGATGCTTTTGAAAGTATTGGTGCTGGGCACTGCGCTGCAGGCTGCGGCGTGGTCGACGGGCGTCGGCCAGGCCCAGGCGCAAGCAGGCAACGGCCCGAGCAATCCGGACTATTCGTTCTGCGCCGAGGGCGAAATCGCAGTGGATTATCCGCCCTACTGCATCAACCCGAACGATCCGGGCACCGGGCCGGGCGGGCCGGGCTCGGGCGGAGAGTGCGTGCCGCCGCCTTGCGTGCCTGGCAAACCTTGCCTCGATCCCTGCCCTTCGTTCGACCCCAATCAAACCGTACAAACCGTCTCGGCCTGAGCGTCGATGGCGAGGCACGGCGGAAGCCGGCGCCCGCCCGTAGCCGAGCGCGTTTGCCTTGTCTGACTGCCACCCTGCCCCATCCCTCGGAGGATTCATGAAACGTCCCGTCCGCACCGCTCTGTTGATCGCAGCATCGCTTTCCGCACTGGCCTTCGGCGCTTCGGTCGCGCGCCCGCCGCCGACCGGTTCCGGCTGGATCGAATACAAGTACTACGACAGTTCCAACAATCTGGTGGGAGCCCGGTTGATCGACTGCACCGGCATCGTCTCGACCTTCGGTGTCTCGCAGGGCCGTGTCGAGGTCGAGCAAGGCCCCTGCTTCTGAAGCGCTCTCCTCGGACTGACGCGTTTCGATCGCTCATGCGATCGCGACCCGAAGTCTGAATCGTGCACGGAGCTTTCCCCGCCAGTCGAGAGAGCTCCATCAGGGGCGGCTGGGCTGCGCGGTCAGCCCAGCCGTCCATGTTCGGCCCTTGCTGAATTTGCGCCCTCGTGGGCACCGCTCAGTCGCCGATGCCCCGCGGCAAGGCCAGCCCCGCTGAGCCCGCGACCACTTTGCGTACGCTGGAGACGGCGGCCGACGAAAGCGACCGGTGCGCCAGAAACGCGGGGGTCTGGCCGCCGATGTCGGTCAACGACAAATAGGTCAGTCGCGTCCCGGCACTGGTCGGGGTCATGGTCCACTCACCGCGCGAACGCAGCGCAATGCAATCGGGCTTGGGTTTTCTGCCGACATAGTCGAGGGATACGAACTTCACCCGTATCTCGCCGCTGGGCAGGGCTTGCCGCTCGAAACGCATGGAATAGCAGCGCTCGCTGGTGACCGGCGTGCTGAGCACGTCGGACCAGATCGCCTGGTCCGGTCCGCGCTGGACGAAGCTGCGGCGGATGTTCTTGTTCTTCTCGTCGAGGTACTTGCCGAGCAGGTAATCCGCAATCGTTTGCGGCGAGGCTTTCAGCGAGGTGGTGACGCGAAGCTCGTCGAAACGTTCGCGGGGAAGGCTGCGGGCTTCCAGGCGGATGCCGTCCTTGTCGCTGACCGTCCGCCACGCCGGGGCCTGTGCGCCAAGGTTCGCCGACCAGGCGATCGGCAAGAACGCAAGGCAGGCCAAGTACCGGGCCAGCCTAGCGGGGATGGCCGCGATTCGGCGCGTCGCAAGAATGCAGAACGAAACCATGACTCGTCTCCCCGGCACTTGAGCCGTTCCGGGGATTCGATGCCCAGGCCATGACAGGATCAAGACAGGCGAGATCCGATCGGCTGAATCAGGCTAGTTCGCTTGCTCGGCCGCAGCCTAAGTGCCGCATTCGAAATCCGCCGCGCCCATATGGTCGAATCCCTGCAGCGTGAGACAGGATTTTCCCTGCGCACAATCTTGAAGATCCACAGACATGACGTTCTCCGGCTTCGGGCCATCGATGCGCAGACCGAACATGGCCTCGACCTCGCGCGCGCTCACCTTTCGATCGAATGTCACGGACAGGTCCTGCAGCTCTCCGTGCTCCCATTCAAGGTCGACCTCACTGATCGGCGAAGGCAGGGACTTGGCAACGCTGAGCGGAAGTGCTGGCCCGACATTGTAATTAGTTGTAGCACCGAGACAGGCGTCACCCCAGTCCATGCGGTCGAAATCGGCCGCGCAGCCGTATGTTTTGTCTTGTATTCCGAAACGCTTTTCGAGCATGCAACCGAAATCGGTTGCCTTCATTCTCGGCCACGTCGCCAGTTCGGGCGGCACCAGCTTGATAACGAAGGGTTTTTTTGCGGGCAGGGCGGCGAAAACCACATCCGCGCAAGCAATCGTCAAGACAGCGATAAGCACTGTTTTTCGCACAGCTGACACTCTCCTTGTATTCGGATTTCAGCCTATCACGTGCCGATTCGCGAACTCGGACAGTGCAAGCGAGCGCCGATCCGGACACTCTCATCGACATCCGTCATCCAGGCATTGCAAGACGATCGTCTGCGTCGCCCACGACAGGGCCGAGCCGGTGCCATGGACCTTATCGCTGCCGGTCTCGCCCACAGAAAGAAACTGTAGCGGTGCAGTGATTCGGTCGGCAGCCGGGAGTGAAGGGCCGCGGTTCGTTCGAGCGGTCCGACGTATGCGGGCCGACCTTCGAGCTGCCCTCACTGTCCCCAATCGACCCAGGCGCCCGGCGTCAGCGGCTGTATGTCGATCGCCTTTCCACGAGCCGCCTTTTTCAATTGCTCGATCGGGTCGGCGACCTCCACGTATTCGTCCATGCCGGACACGCCGTAGTGGATGGGGACCAAGCGCTTCGCACCCAGGATGGTCGCGGCGGCAACGGCTTGCTCCGGTGTGAGCACGCCGGGCTGGCCGCTGACCGGCTTGCGCCAACCGAAACGCGCGCCGTTGACCGGCAGGAATGCCGCATCGAAGGAGCCGAACTGGCGGCCGATCCGCCACCAGTGCCCGTGCCAGAGCGTGTCTCCGCCGTGGAAGATGCGGCGCCCGCCCGCCGATACCACCCAGGACACTTGCGGGTCGCCATAGCCGTCCGACGCCGGCACGGCCGTAGCGGTGAAGTCGCCGATCAGTTGCGGCTCCCACAGCGGGCTCGGCCGCACCCGGGCCTTGGCAGGCAGCGGCAGCGGATTCGTTCCCGCCGGATGCGCGAGGACACCGCCGTTGCCCAGCGCATCCGCGACCGCCTTCGCGTCGAAGTGATCGCCATGCGCATGGGTAATGAGGACCGAAGCGTCGCCCACGGCATCGCCGACCGGAATCAAGGCGTCCTTGAGCGCTGCGCCCCATTCCTGCGGATTCACCAGCGGATCGATGAACAAGGTGGCCTGCGGCAACTGCAGGCGGATACCGGCCCAGGTCAGCCGCTGGATGCGCAAGCCGTCGGCGCGGCCCGCCGCGAACGCGGCACCGCCGAAGGCCGCACCACCCAAAGCCGCACCGGCCAGGCCAGCGCAGCCGAGCAGGAACTCGCGGCGACGGATGGGTCGGCCCAGAATTTCGTCGTCGCGGCTCATGCGCAGCGCTCCCGCGAGGCCATCGCCGTATCGAGCTCGAACACCGACTGCGCGACGATGACCTCCAGGTTGCGCTGGTGCCAGTCGCGTTCGAACGCTGTCGGTTCGACCTGCGGCGCCAGGCAGGCTTCGATGGCGATCGCGGCGAGGCGCCGCTCGATGTCCTGTCCCGCGGCTTCGTTGCGAATGCGGATGACCTGGTCGCGCAGCCGATCCAGGTAATGGATCGCGTTGTCGAGCACGGTAGCGGGGAATCGCCCCAGGTGTCCGCCGATCACCGTGCTCCGGCCGAACTGGCGTATCCGGCCGATCGCGGCACGGATCAGCGCGGGGTCCGCCTTGGACAGGTAGACGATGTTGCCGACGATGTTGTCGCCAACGCAGACCAGGTCGGCGGTGGGCACGTCCACGCTGACGTGGTCCATGGTCTTGCCGGGGTTATGCACGAAGCGCAGTTCGTGTGCGCCCCAGCGCAGGGTCATGGCGCTGTCGAAGACCAGCTTCGGCTCGCGATAGAAATCGTCGACACGCCGGTTCTGCGACAAAAACGTATGGCGATGATGGCGGTGGGCCAGCGTGAGCGCGTCGGGGAACAGCGACAGACCCGCCATGTGGTCGCTCATGTAGTGCGTCGCGGCGATGGCCCGCACGGTCTTGCCCAGGTCGTCGCACAGGACCCTGCGCATCCACTTCGCATCGTCCGCGCTGCTCAGCGAATCGACGAGCAGGACATCGTCGCCATCGAGAAAGGCGGTGGCGACCGACTCGTAGTCGTCGCCGACGAACATCAGTACATCGGAACCCAGGGACTCGAATCTCATGACCAACGCTCACCGTGTTGCGACGGGCCATCATTGCCAGCGCCCCGGGCGCCGACAAACGAGATGTTTTGAGTCCCGCATTAGAAAAACTAACTTGATAGGATGCGCGCTTCGGTCCGCGAACCCGAGGCACTCTTGAAGTCACGCCCCCCTGCCCCGCTCAACGCCCTACGGGCCTTCGAAACGGCCGCGCGCTGCCTGAGTTTCCAGGAGGCGGCCGGGCAGTTGTTCGTCACTCCGGCGGCGGTCAGCCACCAGGTCAAGCGCCTGGAGGCCTACCTCGGCGTAAAGCTGTTCGAGCGCGGCCACCGCGCGGTCGAGCTGACCGCCGAAGGCGCAGCGCTGGCGGCATCGTTGAGTGAACTGTTCGGCCAGCTCGATCGGGTGCTGGACCGGGTCGCCGCTCCCACGGCGATGCATCTGCGCGTCAGCACCGTGGAATCCTTCGCGGCGAAGTGGCTCGCGCCGAGGCTGCACCGGTTTCACCACGACCATCCCGATATCCAACTGCGCATCGAGACCGGTAACGAACGCGTCGATTTCGTCCGCGACGGTATCGACGTCGCCATCCGCTACGGGCCCGGCGCCTACACGGGCGTCCATGCCGAGCGCTTGCTGGATGCACCGGTGTTTCCGGTGTGCGCGCCTGCGCTGGCGAACGATGAGCGCCGGCCGCTGGCCACTCCCGACGACCTGCGCCAGCACACCCTGCTGCATGACGAAGGTTCGACCGGGCGCGCCGGCGTACCGGATTGGGCCGCCTGGCTGGAAGCCGCCGGCGCGATGGGAGTGGATGCGACCCGAGGCCCGATGTTCGCCAGCATGTACCTGGCCCAGGAGGCCGCCGTCGCCGGGCACGGCGTCGCCTTGGGCGTCGCCCCTTTGGTCGAGGAAGACGTGCAACGCGGCCGCCTGATCAAGCTTTTCGACGGATCCCTCGACAACGCCTACGCGTTCTGGATCGTCCGTCGACAAAGCGCCGACACTGCGCCGGCCGTCGATGCGTTCTGCCGGTGGCTGCGGAAGGAAGCGTCCACGAACGCGATCCCTTCGTCTGGCTAGGAATCGTCGCTAAAGCGATCGTCGCGCCGCCCCGCGGCCATGCGTGGGTGGAGATGCGAGCAGAAGCGGCCGTGCCCACCATCAATGCAAGTGAATCGCCAACCACAGTGCGCCCTCGGAAACACGGCGCACGCTATGCGGCGTGCCGGCAGGCAGGAACAGGTAGTCGCCTGAGCGCAGCTCGACGGCCTCGCCTGCGACCTCGAGCGTCGCTTCACCCTGCAGCATCGCCACCCACTCGTCCTGGGTTTGCACGTACTGCGTCGGAGTGATCGTCGCGGAACTGACGATGCGCTCGATCACCAGGTTCTTGTGAGTGAGCAAGGCTTCGAAGCGCTCGCCTTGCGCCGGCGCCGCGGCATTCGTAAACAGGTTGTCGATTCGCATGAGGATGCTCTGAGTTGGACGCCTGGCGTCTGGGGCCAACCGGGCCGCGGCCGGTTCTGGTTCGGCTGAATTATCGGACAGGCCGCCCGCACGAACCGGGATCCGGAGCACTCCGAGCTCTCGATGGACCGAGCCGGATAGCGGCCATCCGCGCAGGCCCGATTGCTAGAATCCCCACCCGAATAACCATGAGACAGACTCGTGACCCAAGACGAAATTCGACGGTACCTCGCCGCAAACGGCTCGGTTCGCATCCAGGTGGCGGCGCGCGAAGACGGCAGCCCGGAGATGGCCTGGGGCGATACCTTCTGCTTCGCTGTGGGCGCCGACGGGCAAACGAAGAAGATGCCGTTCGTCACCATCGTCACCAAGGACTACGCCGGCTTCGACGAAGAGTCCCAACTCGATCGCGGCCTGTACCGGGTCAACCTCGATGTCGGCAAGGCGAAGTTCGAGGCGCTGTTCGGTTTCGCTCCCAGAGATCTGGCCGATCGTCGCGGCGACTTCGACTTCGCTGCGGTCGATACGCTGATTCCGCACCCGACCTATGGCGCGAACGGTTGGGTGTCGATCGTCGAGCCAGGCGAGCGATCGCGGAACGCGCTCGAAGAGCTGCTGGCTTTCGCGATTCATCGGGCAATGCACTGAGTTCGCGTTGCGGCCTTGGGCGGAGGCTCTCTCCCCTCTGGAGCCGCAGCCGACCTGTCTGTGGTTACCGCGGCAGGCCTCGCACCGTTTCGCCTGCCGTCATGGCCGACGTCCGGCGCTCGATTGCACTTGCCGCCCGCCTTGAAGGAATCAGTTCACCGAACAACTCAGGGTGATGGTTACCGTCGCCCCCATCGGCAGAGTGCCTAATGCAACGCCTGCGTTGAGCGCGGCCAGAGTGATCGGCGCGGCCGGACAACCCGCGCCGCTGCAGGTCGGTGGCGTGGTGCAGGTCAGGCCGATACGGCTCGCTATCGGGTCGGCAACGATCGCGCCGGTCACGCTGTCAGGGCCGTTGTTGGTGATCACGATGCTGTAGGTTTGCGGCGCGCCCCGGCTGACGGTATCCCCGGCCTGGTCGCTCGGACCCGCCGCCGGCGTGTTGGTCTTGGTGATGCTGAGGTCGACGATCGGGTTGCGGATGTTGGCGAAAGTGCAGGTTAGGTCGTCGCCGACCGCCGCGGTCAGGCTGAAGCTGGTACCGCTGCCGCTCGGCGTCTGCCCGCCGGCGAGCGCATTGGCGCAGGTGTAGGCGCTGGCGTAACGGGCCAAGTCGGCTCCGGCCGCTGCGGTTTCGGACAAGGTGTAGGCGCCGCCGACATTGCCCGGATTCAAGGCCGCCTCTCCGCTGGCCGCAGTGCCGGTGCCGGTCGTGGTAACGGCGACCGGCCCGCCTGGGCCGGCGATGTTCAAAGCGAATTGGTCCCCGCTGGCGAAACGGCCCAACGGCAGCGATTTGCGCAGACGCAGGATCGGGCGTTTGCCGTTGCTGAAGGTGCAGGTGATGTCCGCGGCCGACGACAGCGCGCTGCTGGGCAAGGTCGCGCGGCGATTGGCCAGATCGTAGACCGCCCCGGCGACGGCGGCGCCGCCCGACTGAGTACAGGCGATCGCGGTCAGTGCCCAATCCGCGGGTAGCGTCGCCTCGGTGACGGCCACGCTGGCAGCGAGATCGTCGATCGAGACCGGCGTACCGGTCACCGCGGTTCCGGCCGTCGCCGTCGTCAACGCGGACGGCTGGCTGAGCGTGTTGGTGGTGGAAAAACCGAACGAACCGCCGGCGCCGGCCTGGGTGATCTTGGCGACGCGAATCTTCGGATCGGCGATGGTCACGGTGTAATCCTCGACCTCGCCGGTGCCGGCGACGCCGATGGCGTTGAGGATTTCGAGCGCACTGGTGGCCGTGCGCACGCGCAGGAAACTGGCCCCGGGCGCGATGTCGGCGGGCACGGTCCAACTCAGGCTCGCGCTGCCGGTCGCGCATATCGCGGTCGCCGAGCGCTCGTCGCTGTCGAAGGTGCCATTGCGGTCGAAATCGATCCAGCCGGCCAGCGACGCGGTGCCGATGCAGCTCACCGTGGCGGTGTAGACGTTGCCGGACAGGCCGCGATACAGCGGCGCCAAGGCAGCGGTATTGACGCCGTCTTCGTCGTCGGCCGCGCCGTCGTTGTCGTCGCCGAGCGCATTGGCGCTGAACAGCGATGCGCCCTCGACGTCGGCCCGCGTGCCCAGCAAGGCCGTCAGCGGCTGCGCCTGCGTGGCCAACGTGAAACCCGCTCCGAAGATGTTGACGTTGCCGACCGGCAATGTCCCGCCGCTCCAACTGTATTGCGGAACGTGTCCGGCCAGGCCGTAGCTGTTGGGCGCATCGCCGAAGTCGGCGACGTTGAGCATCACGCCGAGCGCAACGGCCTGCAGGCCCGCGGCCGCAGGCCCGCCTTGCAGGACGATGTTCGCGCTGCTGGCGTTGTCGATGAAGAACACGCCCATCGGCGCGATGGCGCCCGCGCCACTGCAATCGCCCAGAGTGGAGAAACGGTAGGTCACGCCGCTGCGATTGACGTTGTAACCATCGGTGCAACCGGTGCCGCGCAGGCGCTCGATGACGCGCATGGTCGCGCCGCCCGGCAGCGTCACTTCGGTGTACTCGGTGGGGCTCGTGGTTTCGGCATCGGCGAACACCAGACCGTCGAGCGCATACGGAACCCCACCGAAGGTCGCCGAGCAACTGTAGGTGAAAGAGACGTTGGCGCCGCCGACCCGGTTCATCAGGCCGATGTCCATGGTGTTGGATGCACCGGAGCCGCCGATGTTGTAGAGGTCGTCCAGGCCGTCGAGGAAGAACGAGCCGGGTCGGCTGATACGCAGGTCAGGGTCGGCGGCGGTCGAGGAGATGTTGCTCAGGCTGCACGACACGATCAGGGTCTGCCCGGCGATGTTGAAGGTGTTGGTGACCGACGTGCCGCCCTGCGGGATGCTGTTGGGCGTGGTACCCCAGTCGAACCACAAGATCTGACTGCGGTATTGGCCCGAGCCACCGGTGGCGTATTGGGCAAAGGCCGGTGGCGCGAAACAAGTCAGCAACAGCATTGCGGCCAGGACGACGTTGGCGCGGCCGCCGATGCGATGACGGCCTGCGTCGGCAGAGCGGTCGCAGGCCGTCATCGCGCGCACTACGAGAGCCTCGGCGAATCCAATGATCGATCCCCATTGGAAGCGACGCCCCTCAGGCCCGCTGCTCGCGAGCCCCGTCCGACCGATCTCGCGCATGTCCCACCCCTGCCTGCGACACATAAATGTGACGAACGTCACCAAATATACCCGGACCGCAAGGCCGAAGTAAGCGTGCCCGGTCGTTTTCCGCGGCGCCCGTATGGAGTTCAGAGGTCCAAACCCTTTGAATACGGCCTGTGCGGGACCTGCCCAACCGGCGGGTGAACCTGAGTGCGCCCGACGACCGGCCGTTCCGGAAAGATGGGCGGCCTGGGATTGAGCCTCGGCGGCGACGGCGCCAGAAGAAAGCACATTGCCCGCGCGACTCTGCCAAGCCGCCGATGGAACGCGTAAGCGACACAGTCAGGACCCGGTCCCGGGCACGGCGAGGCAGCGGCATCGGAACGAACGCTAGACTGACAGCGCCATCCAGATTGTCTGCCGATACCTTCGCCTTCACTCTCCATTCCGACGCCATCGACCGTGCCCGACGCCTGCATCACCGCACCGCCCGCCGATCGCGCCTGGACCGGCACCCTGCTGCTCGGCGAGCACCTCGCGGTGCTGCAGGGCCAGGCCGGCGGCAGCGATCGCCATGCCCATTACGCGCACCAGTTGTTGCTCAGCGATGGCGCGCCGTGGCAGGTCGAGATCGACGGCGAACCGCGTACGGGCCAGCGCCTGTGGCTGCCCTCGTTTCGGCCGCATGCGGTGCTGGCCGCGCCGAGCGAAGGCTGCACGGTCTATCTCGAACCCGGCCATGCCAACGTGGAAGCGATCCTGCAGCGATTGCCGCAGCTGCCGGCCCGGCTGCCGGCGCTGCAGCCCTTATTGCCCGAGTTATGCCGGGCGCAGCCCCTCGACCGTCGCCTGCAGGCGGCCATCGCCGAGGTCGTTGCGCGTCTGCCCGACAGCGTCTGCGCCACCGACATCGCCGAGGCCGCGCATCTCTCGCCGAGCCAGCTGCATCGTCGCTTCCAGTCCGACCTGGCGATCACCTTGCGCGGCTGGGTCTTGTGGCGACGCCTGCATCATGCCTTGGCGCGCTTCCTGGCCGGCGACAGCCTCACCGCCAGCGCGCACGCGGCCGGTTTCGCCGACTTGCCGCATCTGTCGCGCAACTTGCGGCGCATGTTCGGCATCGGCGCGGCGCAGTTACACGGCTTGCAACTGCAGGCATATCGCTAACCGCGCCGAACCCTCGCCTGCAACAGTTCGGCCGGCAGCGCCGGCACATCGCCTTGCGGCAGCACCCGGAACGGCGCCAGCAACTGGCCTGCATAATCGCGCGGATAATCCGGCTGAGTGCCGATCCCCAGGTCGCGGCTGCCCAGTCGATAACCGGGCGCATCGAAAGCGGTGCCCAACAACCGATCCCAAACGGTGAAGAACAGGCCGAAGTTTACGTCGCCGGCGGCGCCGTAGCGCAGGTGATGGAAACGATGCAACGGCGCCCACGCCACCAGCCGGCCCATCAGGCCCGGCCGCATGTCGACGTTGGAATGCTGCAACAGCAACTGGATGGCGATGGCGAACGCCAGCACCGCCGCGACCGGATACGGCAGGCCGAGCAGCAACAACGGCAACACCCCACCGACCGCTTCGACCGCCTGATGCAGCGGATGCTTCATCAAACCGTTGAAACCATACATGCGGGTCACGCTGTGGTGCACCGCATGCAAGCGCCAGAGCCAACCGATGCGGTGACTGGCGTAGTGCATGAGAGTAACGCCGAGATCGGCCCCGATGACCGCCAGCAACAGTTGCAACGCGAACGGCCAGTGCGTGGGCCAGTACTGCCACGGCATCCACGCCGCCAACAGCGGAACGGATGCGATCGACAGCAGGTTCAGCGCCTCATTGACCACCGCGTGCGCGACATCGCGAGCCCGGTCGCCATGGTCCTGGTTGAAATGCCGGTCGTAGGGCCAACGGCGTTCGGCCAGAAAGGACAGCACCACCGCCAAACCCAGCAATGGCAACAACCACAAGGCAGGGCCGTGGCGGTAACCGACCCACCACGCGGCCGTGCCGACGAAACCGAACAGAAACAGCGGCGCATACCAGCGCAATATCCAGTCTTTCATCTTCAACCCAGGCATCGACGAGGCCAGCATGCTGGCCCCGACGCTGGGCTTGCGGCTTGGATAAACCGCGCATGTTGGTGGCGAATTGCAGCCTGTGGACTGAGTGGCCATCCGAGCTACGAGCAGGAGGTACCGAGCGGAAGCGGAACGATGATTCGCCGGGAGCGAATCTACCCCGAATCAGAATTTCCCTACATCCGCCCGGGCAGTTCCTGCACTAAGCTCGCCGGCACCTCCAAGCCGATATCCGATCAGAAGAAAGCACATATAGCGCCATGCTTTTTTACCGGCTATAAGCAGTTTCAGATCGCCCCCAATGCGACCGGGTATGCCGCCAGAGCCGATCGGCCGTTGCGGACACACCGTCACCGGCTAACAATCCGGCCACGAATGCCAGGTGGATAGGGGCAAGTCACCGGGGCTGTCCAGGCGAGCACGAAGCATCAACTGCAGCAGGAAGCACACGAGCACAAGGACTGGGCATTTTTCGCCGACTGAAAACGAATAGATCAATCCCAATGCGTATCCGCAGCCATTCAAAGCCGCGGCTTCTCGGCGCTTGGGACAAGGTGTTGTTGTACTGGGAATCCGTTGATCGACAGAGCCGCCCGGTAAGGGCGCAGAAAGGGGACAGCATGAAGGGATCGATCGGGCGGCGCGCAGCTTGCGTGCTGGCCGCTGCCGTGGCTATTGCTATGGGGACGGCACACGCCCGTACGCCGGTCGCGCCGCTGGAGGAGTACTCCAAACGCGTACGTTCGGCCGAGATGGTCAGCCCACTGCAGTCCGATCTGATGGGCGAAAGCGTGAGCCTCTACAACGGCTCCACCGAATTCGTCGCGACCGATATCGATCTTCCGGGCAACAACGCCCTTCCCGTACGCCTCGGCCGGCGTTTCAAGGTCGAGTCACGCAAGGAGACAGAAGTACTGGGCGGCTTCGGCGCCTGGGATATCGATGTCCCTTATATGTATGGCGTGTTTCCAGCAGGGTCCAAATGGAACGTGTCGGGCACGGGCACTACCCAGAGATGCTCGCAGGTCTGGTATCCGGACGTCGGAGCCCCGTTCAGTACCGCCGACATCTGGAGCGGGACCTACATGCATATTCCAGGAGGCGGAGATACCGAGATGCTTCTGCTCTTGGCGAATACCGTCGTCCCCAATGACGGAGCGACCTACAAATGGGGTTCCCGGTCGGACCATAGATTCCGCTGCAAGCCCAATACCAGCAACGGCTACCCGGGCGAAGGCTTCATTGCCGTCGATACGCAGGGCAATCGCTATACCTTCGATGTGGGCATCGAACGCGGAGCCCCGGTCGTCAGCAAGTACGGATCCGAGGACGGCAGCGCCATGATCGGGCGCGTCAAGGTCTTCCTGATGGCCAGCCGGGTCGAGGACAGACACGGCAACTGGGTCGCCTACAACTACTCGGGCGACCAGCTCGCCAGCATCACCTCCAGCGACGGCCGATCGATCCAGCTCGGCTATACCGACGGACGGGTGTCCAGCGCGACCGCCGATGGGCGCCAGTGGACCTATGAATACGCGACGCAGACGATCGGCGACTATTACCCCAAGAAGCTCTTGTCCCGGGTGGTGCAACCGGATGGATCGTCCTGGCAGTACCGCATCTATGGCGAGAACGGCACCATCAGCAATGCCCTGCTGCTGCCCCAATACCAGGGCCTCGACGCCAATCTGCGTTGTGCGCAACCCCTCGAGCCGGTCGACATGCTCGGGGTGCAGATTACCCACCCCTCGGGCGCCTTGGGCACGTTCCGATTCAACTTCATGCGCCATCTGAAGAACGGCACGCCTGCCAACGCCTGCGTATTCGATCATCGCGACAACATGGGTAACGAGTACTACTCGCTGGGCATCCCCGAGTATTTCGACAACTACTCGTTGGCCACCAAAACCATTGCAGGGCCCGGCTTGCCGGCCATGCAATGGACTTACGAGTACGAAGTTCCGCAGGAGTTCGGCCGCGTCAATCAGATACCTTGCACCTCCTGCCGCGACTGGAAGCGGGTCTGGGTCACCCAGCCCGACGGAAGCATTCAGGAGCAGAAGTATGGGGCTTTGTGGCTGGTCAATGACGGCCGCCTGCTCGGCACGACCATCAAGAAGGCCGATGGAACCGTGCTTAGAACCCAGACCTCCGAGTACGTGTCCGAAAGCGAGATATCTTCGATGCCGTTCCCGGACATCTACGGCGTCCTGACGGGTTCCGACGACTCCAGCTCCGTCCGTATTCGCCCGATCAGGCGCAACACCATCGTGCAGGACGGCGTCGAGTTCAGCTCATACGTCAACCAGTTCGACAGCTTCGCCCGTCCCGTCGCCGAGAGGAAGTGGAGCTCGCTCGGCCCCTCTAAGGTGCAGACCACCGCTTATCACGACAATCTGACGAGTTGGACTTTGGGGCAGGTCAGGTCGACCAGTATCGACGGCGTACTGAGCGAGGAAACCCTCTATCACTCGACGACCGCGCTGCCGACGGAGATCCGCTCCTTCGGCAAAACCATCCAGACGCTGGTTTACAACCCGGATGCGACGCTGGAGAGCGTGGCCGACGGCCTGAATCAGAGGACCAGTTTTTCGAACTGGAAACGCGGAGTGCCGCAGAACATCAGCTACCCCGGTGGCACGTCCCAATCGGCAGTCGTCAACGACAGAGGCTGGATAGGCTCGGTAACCGACGAAAACGGCTTCGCCACCAATTACGGCTACGACGCCATGGGACGTCTGGCCAGCATCGCCTATCCCACCGGCGACAGCACGGCATGGAACCCGGTCTCGCTGTCGTTCCAGCAGATTGCCGCCGATGAACATGGCCTGCCTGCCGGACACTGGCGCAGCAGTCGTGTCGAAGGCAACAAACATATCAATTTGTACATGGACGCCCTGTGGCGGCCGGTACTGGAAGAGCAGCACGACGCTGCCGACACGGCCGGGACCTTGAGCCAGGTCGTCAAGCGTTACGACTCCAACGGCCGGTTGAACTTTCGGTCTTATCCGCTACGGAACGTCGGCAACTTCGGCGATGTCGCTCAGGGCACCCGTACCTTCTACGACGCACTAGACCGGGTCACGCGCGTGGAACAAGACAGCGAGCTGGGCGTCCTGGCCACGACCACCGAGTACCTGACGGGTTTCCAGCGACGGATCACCGACCCACGCCAGAAGGTTTCCACGCAACGGTTCCAGGTCTTCGACCAACCATCCCTTGACGCACCCCTGGGCATAGATTCGCCCGCAGGCGTGTCGACGACCATCAATCGGGACATCTTCGGGAAGCCGCTGGAGATGATTCGTTCCGGCCCAGAAGGCTGAGTACGCACTCGTCGACACGAAGACTGAAGCTCGCAGCGATTTCGAGCGTTCCAGTGCCCAGGACCTGAAGGACCGACCCCGATGCTGTACTCAATGATTTCCCGACTGCTGCTGACGCTGTTGTTGATCGGCGCGGTCACCGATGCTAACGCCACGTACGTCACCATGACGTCCTCGGAATACGGCAACGTCGTAGCGCCTGCCACCGTGACCGTCGGCGTCAACGGATACAACGACGACGACGGCATTCCGATCCAGCAGGTCAATCTGTTCCATAACGGACAATTGATCGCAAGCAATCCGTACGGGCTGTCGCACACCTTCACCGGCCTGCAGATCGGCACCCACCATTTCACCGGCCAAGCGGTCGCCGACGGTGCCGGGGCCAGCGAGACCGTTACGATCCAGGTCATCGCGCCGGGCGGCAATCTCCCAACGGTGACAATCAACGCTCCGACTGGTGGCCCCTTCATCGCTCCGGCGACCATGACCTGGACCGCAAACGCCTCGGATCCGGATGGGCAAGTCGTTCGGGTCGAGTACTACGCCAATGGCAACCACATCGGCACCGCGACCAGCGCACCTTATGGGATCACCGTAAACAACGTCGCCGTCGGCACCTATTCGGTCTATGCGAAAGCCGTCGACAACAATGGTGGAGCCACTTCATCCGCACCGGTATCGGTCACGGTAACTCAAACGGAAGTTACCGGTTCCATCGATACCGTCGGCCTGGCCAACGGTGAGTACAAAGTCTTCGGCTGGGCCTGTTCGACCGGCAGGAATCAGTCCATCGACGTGCATATGTACGTGGGAGGCGCCTACGGCACCGGGACATTCGTCGCCGTGCAAACCGCGAATCAGCCTAGCGAACCCGCGGTCGCGGCAACCTGCCACGCTCAAGGCACGGCCTACCGCTTTTCGATTCCGCTGACGCCGACAATGCGGCAGGAACATGCCAACAAGAAAATCTATATTCATGGCATCTCGCTGGAAGGTGGTTCCAACCCTCTATTGAACGGCTCAGCTGTATACAGCGTGCCTGCCCCCTTGGCGCTGGCGCGTCGTTACGTGTACGACCAACATCAGCGCCTTTGCAAAGTGATCGAACCAGAGACCGGCTCGACCGTGATGGAGTACGACGCAGCCGGCAACCTGGCATGGTCCGCGAGCGGGCTGAACCTGCCCAGCGCCACCGCTTGCAACCGTACCGAGGCGCAGTCGTCAGGGCGGGTTGTCGGACGCGCTTATGACGTGCGCAATCGATTGACGGCCTTGAACTCCCCGTACGGGCGCGGCAATCAAAGCTGGCAATACACCTCCGATGGCTTGCCTAGTGAAGTCATCACCAGCAATGAAGGCATCGGCCAAGGCAATATCATCAACACGTATGCCTATAACAAGCGCCGCCATCTAGTCTCCGAGACACAAGCGCAGTCGAACCGGTATAGCTGGGTCTTGGGCTACAGTTACGACGCCAATGGCAACCTGCGTTGGCAGAGTTATCCCACCGGGACGGTGCTGGATTACGCGCCTAATGCCCTGGGTCAGCCCACCCAGGTGAATTCGCCACAACATACCTACGCCAGCGCGATTAAGTACCATCCGAACGGCGCGATTGCCCAGTTCTCCTACGGCAACGGCATCGTGCATTCGATGACCCAGAATTCGCGTCAGTTGCCCGCCCGCAGTCTCGATAACGGCGTGCTCGATTTGCGCATGAGCTACGACGCCAATGGCAATGTGATCGAGATCCTCGACGGTGTACGAGGCGAGCAGTTCGGCCGCTGGCTGGCTTACGACAGTCTGGACCGCCTCACAGCGGCCGGATCCTGCAGTTTCGGCGGCGATTGCTGGCATCGTTTCAGCTACGACGCGCTCGACAATCTCAGGAGCTGGTCGCTTGGTGGAGTAAAGAATCATCATTACTACTATGATGGCCACAACCAGCTGACCAATATCCGCGACGGCAGCGGTGCGTCTGTGATCGGCCTGGGCTACGACTTGCAGGGCAACCTGGAGAACAAGAACGGCCAAGCCTACTCCTTCGACTACGGCAACCGGTTGCGTGAAGTGGCCGGCAAAGAATCGTATCGCTACGATTCGCTCGGCCGGCGCGTGCAGTCCACGCGTCAGGGCGGGGGTTATGGCCTGTCTATGTACGGCAAGTCCGGGCAGATGCTCTATAGCGAAGACCACGGCACACCAGCAAAGGCGCTGGAGCATATTTATCTGGGCAATTCGCTGCTCGCCACTCGTCAAATCGATTGGGCGAATACACCGGCCATTGTGCGCTACCAACACACCGATGCGCTCGGTAGTCCGGTCGCGGTTACCAACACCGCGGGGGCCGTCGTCGAACGCACCGACTGGGAGCCGTACGGAGCCGCAATCGGCAAGCCGACTTATAACGGCGTCGGCTATACCGGTCATGTCATGGATGGCGCGACTGGGCTAACTTATATGCAGCAGCGCTATTACGATCCGCAGATTGGAAGGTTCCTCAGCGTTGATCCTGTCACGGCAAATCCGGCGAATGGGACGAACTTCAACCGGTACTGGTACGGAAACAACAACCCGTACCGGTTCAAAGACCCCAACGGGCGCTACGTTTGCTCAGGTAGTAAGACTGATTGCGGGAATTTTGATAAGGCGATCAACATGGCCAAGGAGGCTTCCACTAGCTCCAAGTTAACCGCAGACCAAAGAGGCGCGCTGAGCGCGGCTGTTGGCTTCTTTGGCGAAAAAGGCAATACGGATATAAAAGTTTCGTTTGGCGATTTGAAGGGCGACGCCGCTCGAATCAACACGAACCGCGGAGGAAAAGGTACGGTCACGTTTGACTTGAAAGCTATCGCTGGAAAGAGCACGAGCGTATCCGGCACGTTGAATGGGCTGGCGATGCGGTCGCTACATGAAGGCGATCATGGTGTGCGGATAGTGAATCAAGGTTTTCCAGGATCGAGATCGGACCGCTTGGATAGAGAAAAATCCGGATATCGAGCCGAAGCGTTTTACCAAAAGGCTGCGGGGTTCCTTCAGAACTCAAACAACCTTTGGGCGCCTTGGAATCCAGGTGACGGCATAAACGAAAGCGCAGTTGATGCGAGAGCCAACTTCTCGGTGATGTCATCTTGCACAGGATCGAACGAAGGGAGCTGCCGATGAAATTGCAATCGTTCCTCATTTGCCTCGCCGTGGCCACGCTCTCGGCTTGTGCAAGTTCGTCCCCGGTTGAATCTACTGCTACGGATAGCAAGCAAGGCTATTTTGCTGATCCTGGCGACTTCTGGGGCGTCAACTTCAAGCCTGGCCAGCCAGCTTCCGACAAGACGTTGTTGGAAGCGGTGGCTGGCCCTCGCGATCAAGAAGCGCTGGGGAATGACCTTGCGCTCCTTAAAAGGATGCCGCCGGAGATCCCCTTAAGAGTTCTAGGCTTTACGGACTCAGAAGAATGCTCCGAGTTGCCGTGCTCTGAGTTGTCGCTACGCAGGGCGCAAGCTCTGCACGATTGGTTGCTCAGTCATGGCATATCGAAGTCTCGGCTGTCTGCGCCGAAGGGTTTAGGTAGCGCGAGGCCGATTGGTGATAACGAGACGGAAGACGGGCGAGCGCAGAATAGGCGCGCTTACATCAGTTACGAGGATGTCCCGTAGAGCTTGCTCGTGAGGCGGGAGCACAAGGCCCGCATCTCTGCGGGCCCTGTTCGTTATCGGGGTTGTGAGGTTGGCATCTGGCCTTCGGCCTGCTTCTTGTCGGTGCGAGCCCGCTGCATGCGCAGCTGCGACTGCTTGGCCTGGTGCTTGAGGATGAGTCCTTCAAGCACGGCCTGCGCGGTCTGTCGTTCGTCTTCGTCGAACTGCTGCAGGGCCTCGGACTTCAGGCGCAGGGTGTTGTCGGGCCGCGTTCGTCCGCATCGAACAGAAGTTCGTCGGCGCTGACGGTGATCGCCTTCTCGCCACGCGCTTCGTGCGCGTGCTGCGCACGCTCACACGGAGATGCGTGCGCGCTACGCGCCCACGCTTGGCGACTGGCTGTGTGCGGGCGGCTCGGCTTAACCGCTGCGCGGTTCGAGCCGAAGCCGCATGGTTGTCGTCGTGGTTGCAGCAAAAGCGCGTCAGCAGGGAGGAAGTCACATCGGATTACGAACACTGCCGCCCTGGAACGCGAATCGCCGTCGGCGCGATCGCGATCAAGAGCGTCACCGTCGGGGCGCTGCCCCGACACCCCGTCATCGCCTGCTGACCTTGTGTGGCCAGAGACGACACACGATCCCGGCTGGAGCCGAACCGGCCAATCGGAGCGCTGCTGTTCGCCCTGAATTGTGACGCTGTGACGATGCGGCTTATCGCGTAGTTGCACGCACCATGCCGCAATTACGCGGTACTAGAGCGGTACTAGCCGACCAGCAGCAAGATCAATGCGTTAGGTGTGGCGTGTAGTACCTGATCAGTACCGCTCTTCTCGCCGTCCCCGAAAGACCTCAACGCGGCCAATGACTTGCGAAACCGCGTCTTGAGCTGTGCCATTGAAATAGCCGAAAGTCGCGTCAAGGCGTTTTTACGAGTCGGAAGGAGGTGCTTCAAGGGCGAAATGCGACGGCGGGCTAGATCGCGTCTAGGGTTGATCGCAGTAACAGGCGGAACCCGCATCGGGTCAGAGTGTTCAGCGCTATTACGATCCGCAGATTGGGCGATTCTTGAGCGTGGATCCTATCTCGGCGCACGGCGGAAACTCTGGGCCGACAGGAAATCCTTATCGGTTCTACGACCCAGACGGTCGTTGCACAGGGTCGCGCCTCGCCAATGATGATGGAACTTGCAAAAGCACCGGTGAGTTCACAACCAAGGAAAATACGGCTATAAAGCCGCAAACGATCACTTCATCTATAGTCAGTTCTGTTGGGCCAAGTCAAGCTACGCAAGGCCAGATAAATGCGGCAGTTAAAGATGCAAATGCCGTTGGTAGAACGGCAAAGGCTTCTGGCGACTCGCAAGCGGTAAGGGCGTTCAACAAGCTTGCAGGCATCGCAATCGATAGCAGCAATTGGGACTCTGTTACTTACCAAGGAGGCAGTGTGGCGCCAACGTCTGTGGCTTTCGCCCTGTTTGATTCAAAGACAGACCGTGGCTCTATTGTTCTTAGTGCCGCGAGGTACTTTGATGGTCGTGGGGACTACCACAGGGCATTTCGCTTCATGCACGAGATTTTCCATTTCGACACAGAGTTCAACAACCAAAGGGTTCTCCAGCAGGCGGCAGGTTGTGTGCCATGGAGTTGTCAGTTTGAGAGAGACGTTGAGGTAGCTGCGCGAGAGACTATGAATGCCGGGCGGGCTAAAATGGACGAAGGGAACTGACCATGAAACGAGTCTTGGTGCTTTTAACAGCCTTTGCATCTGCATTGCCTAGCGTCGGTTGTGCAACCTCGCCATCAAGTAGGTCTGTAGAGGCGCTATTTGAGAGCGCAGATGCTGTGGTCGTTGGAAAAGTGACGAAAGTAACGGCTTCTTGCGATCAGCTTGGAGGTGTGTGCAAGCGCCTATACATGGTTTCGCTCGATGAGGCTTCGATCAAAGAGTTGAAATCAAAAAGGGGGGTGAACGCCAATTACAGTTCGATGTGTTCGAATGTTCCGTTAGAGATTGGCTCTACATACACCCTGTTTGTCGAAGCGACAACAAGATTTAGCGCCGCGGGTTCAGACAAATGTCTTTACGAAATAGATTTCGATGGCGTGTTTGAGAAGATTGGATCTTACGTGTACCGAGTAAGGGCTCCTGACGCAAAGATCATTTTAGATTTTGAAGGAGATAAGTACTTGACGAACGCTGTTGTTGAACCAGATTTTGAGAAAGCCATGGACTCTTTTGCAAAGCGCGCAGCCCCATAGTGGCGCTAGAAGCGGCGGATGCAGTAGTCGGGGCAACTGCTCTATCAGCAGAACTTTCGGAAGGCGCGAAGGACCATGTCTGCCTTGGTGGCAGCCTGACAATCTGGAAGCCGCCGCTTACGGCGGCAGCGCCATTGCGCGGGGTGCCTGCACATGGATGTGCTAGGAAGTCGCCTGCAGTTTGCGGATACCAGGCGCAACGCGCTGCAACGCAACGAGTACGAGCCGTACGGCAAGGTGCTAGCGCCAACGGCGCCTGATGATGGTCCTGGTTACACGGGGCATGTGTTTGACGCGGCGACCGGTATGAACTACATGCAGCAGCGCTATTACGATCCCGATATCGGACGATTCTTGTCGGTCGATCCCGTAACGACGAATAGCGGCACTGAGGCGAACTTCAATCGCTACTGGTATGCCAACAACAATCCGTACAAGTTCTTGGATCCCGACGGCCGTTTGGGCTGCACTGGAACTCGTATTAAAAGCGTATGCGATAGCGGCGGTGCCGCAGAATTGCAAACATCCGCACGCAGCTCACTAGATACGGGGCGTAATAAGCAATCGTCAAGCAGCGGCCCTAGTGCAGCAGAAAGGGTAGCGCCTCAAGCTAGCTATAACGAAGACTGGTTTGCGAACGTTGATCCCATGGAAATCCAAGCGGCGGTAATGAACTGGGAGGAGTGGGCATCACATCTGGAGTCGCTGGATTCGGAGCACTTTCATTGGGACGTTCCGGCGGCGCATCCACAATTTCCTCTATTTGGCGCGGGATAAATTTCATTCGCCTAGGCTACGAGTTCTCCTTCGGCAAGAACCTCCGTATCGCACCATTCGGAAATCGAACGGGACACCCTATTGGAAAATGGCCGCACTATCACCGCCGCGGGCTAGCTCCAGATGGAAGTACACTGCCCAGGGCAAGGTATTGGCAGACATCGACCTTGGGAAACCAAGTCTACGGATCAGTCATTCTACGGACGCTTCTAATGAAAAATCCGATAGTTCTTATCGACAATGGAGATGTTCTACTCTTTCGGACGGCACATGATCTCGAGCAGTATGTCGAATCTCCTGACATCTCCGGATATGTTGCTTATGACTCCGAAGGAATGCGTCTCAGGCTAATTTCGAGTTCAGATAATTCTGAAACCAGACTGATAAAGCCGGCCCGCTCTGTTCTCCTTAATAGATCCGACCCAATCGAGTACGCGGCTGAAGATTTGCAGCAAGAGCTCGCTCAGTTCCTACAACGATTAGGGGCTAGTGCTCGCGACCAATCGCTGGAATCGCTAATAGCTGCTGTCGAGAAGAGCATCGGCTATACATACTAGATGAAGTTATCTATCTACTTACGTACAAGCCACTACCTGGCGGCTTGTGCGTTCAATCCGCTACGGAACAAGCAGGATTGGCCGCGACAAAGCCGTTATTGATGGTGCATAGCTAATTGCGGGTTATTGCTTAACTGCACAAGCCTGGATAGTCATGGTTCACCGAGAAGGTGCAGTCTCATCCTTGCCGTAACGCATGGGTAAGTGCAGAACAGCGCGTACGAGCTTCCGAACGGCGTCACCGCACGAGCCATGGACCCTTCGGGTCAAGCTCCACGAAGAACGTCATTTGACCACACGAATGACGGACCAGTTACACCTGAAGGTGCAGTGCCGCACCCTCCATGGGGAGCTACAACCGCAGAACGCCGGAATTACGTCTGGGAAAGAACACATGTGGAGCAACGAGATTAAGCATGAACTCGAATAGCATGGAAATACTAGCTCGGCAGCTCCCACTCGTGGCTAGGAGTGTGACCTACACGGATCCTTGTCTCCTGATTCACGGCCATGGATGGCATCTGACGCTGCTGACCGCGTGGCGAGTACTCGAGACAGGGAAGTTCCTGATGGGATCTGACGAGGTCGACGTTCCTTCACTTCAATCGGTTCTTGTCGGAAACATGATCGTTGAATGCCGCAGCCAGAGCTCCACTGCTGGCTTCGATCCGGCGCTGGTATTCGCCACGGGACACGTACTGGAAGTCTTCTCTGTGTCGGCTCTTGAGCCGTGGATCTTCAGCATTGATGGCGTCGGACCTTTTGCAGCTTCCCCGTCGGCCTAATAGGACAAGCTCACTCCCTGGCAGCGCATGAAGCTCAAGACCCGCATCGCGTTGTTCTTTTTTGGCTATTGATTGTTGGTATTGGTTGCTGGTCGTGATGCAGCTAATGCTTGCACGCAAGGGAGCAAAGTATTTGTGCAGCGTGGTTCTGCTTGACGACCTACGTCGACTTGTTCAGTTCCGATCGAGAAACTACTTTTAGCTTATTGGTGAAAGAGTGCAGGTAAACGAAGGCGCGGCCCCACTGAGGCGACCTCGTCGTGTGGCGACACCGTACTGGCATCTCTCCGATTATATGAGCAGTCTAGCAATGACCCCGCTTCCTCCGAGCACACGTTGGCCAAGTGGTGACTACATAGAACTGGCGATCCTGCAACTGGATGAGTCGCTTCTAACCACCTATTTCGGCGGCAAGTTGTTGGAAGGCGATGGGGTAGGTCTCGGGCCATGGAGATCCATCGGTGCCCAACTAAAGTCTGGATCCGTCATTGAGCTAATTTCCTTTCTTCATCAGCAGGCTGGACAATTCACTTTACGCCTTGATTCCGCGAGTAAACGGGAAGAGGTTATTGATGAAGTCATTGACTCTCTTGGCTTGGACCGTAGCGCTGTTCTTTGGGTGGCGCAGAGCGGAGGCGGCGGGCGTAACTAATTCGTTCGATGGATGGCACTATCGGAGGATTTTTTGAGGTACTCAGGAGAAGGCAGGGCCACAATGGGCCAATTGATAGAGCTAGTGTTCGAAGCGGTTCCGGTGGGCGCGCTAGAACCGTTTGTAATGGAGCTCTTTTCCACAGAGCCGCCTTTTGATCTTTCGGCAAGCGAATTTGAGATGGAGGCCGGTGCTCACCTGGGTGATTATATTTCCGTCTTCAGTTCAGCACAGCCGCCCTCTCCTGGGATGTTGAGCTTAAGAGCAAATAGACTTTTGATTGGCGAGGCTTCAATTTCCCAGCCCTTAGTCCAGTTGATCTGTGCGGAAGGGGTTACCGATGCTCTGATCATCTTCGAGTGGAAGGACACGACTTCTGCATCGGGGCAGACGGCGACATCACTGAGACATGGAGCGGAACGGTTGGCGCTCAAGTACGGAGTTCGCTCTTTTGCGTGCGGGTACGAGCCGGTTTCTGACGGCGCTACTCTCATCTTTAGCGGCAGGATGGAAGGGCCGCTTTGGGATGCATACGCATCGCGCTAACCTGGAGGTTGCGTAGGGCGGGCTTGATTCCGCCCTACGCCAACTGAAGCTCCACGATTTGGCAGCACCCGCTCGCGAACTTTATAAGTCAGCGCATTGACCGCGGTGGAGACAGGCCGATCTCCGAATGTCGATTCGTTTACCGCTGGTGCGATCCAGATCGAGCCCCTGCTCACACCGAACTCACTGCCCCCAAGACGCTGCGTCAGCGAGCGGGCTCGCCTTTGCCGTAACGCATCGGCAAACGCAGAATCGTGCGCACGGGCTTGCCGTCGAGCAGCGCCGGCTCATATTTCCAATTCTCCGCGGCGTTCACGGCTGCGTAATCGATATCCGGGTCGCCACTGGTTGTTTCGACCCTGACCGCATGCTTCCAGCCGTCTTCTTCGAGCAGCACGAGCAACACGACCTCGCCGCTCAGCCCGTTCTCGTCGACGATGGCAGGCCATCGCGGCGGTGAGCGCTCTACTGAGGACAGCTCGGGACGCGCCGGGGTGTCGGGTACCTGCTTGCTCCAGCAACTTTCGTGCGCTTCGAAATCCACCGGAATCCGTATCTTGTCCGCCACTTTCCGGCCCTGCTCGTCGCTCGCGGGACTGTAGTTCCACCGGCGCGAGGCTTCCAGCGCGGCCCGGTCGAGATGGGCATTGCGACTGGACTTCTCGACGACGGCATCGATGAAACGACCATTGGCATCGACATCGATGATGATGACCGCCGTGCCCGAGGCGCAGGCGTGGATCGCCTGCTTGGGATAGACCGGGGGATGGCGGAACTTCGACATCCGATCCACGCGCGCATCGATGCTTGGGACGTCTTGCGCATACGCTCCGTTCGCGAAGAACACCAGTACACCGACCAGCGCGCCGCAACATACAGGCTTCATGAGTTCAATCCACAGACTGTTAAATAACAACTCACCCCCTCAAGCTGCAGCGATCGGCAGCGGCCAGACGCCGTCTTGAAGGGACGGTCGATCGGCAGGTTCCGAGCGGATCACTCGGGATAAGGACCGATGAATCCATCCACATTTCGTAAGCGAATCTTCGTTACGGCACTAAGGTCAAAATCAGATAGCGGCACATTTTGGATTATTTTCCCCGCCGCAGCCTCTGCGAAGGTCGTCGGCCGCAAGGGAGTCGCGACGAGTTCGTAGCAGCCGCTTTCCTCTTTTGTCGCTCGGTGTACATCGCGCCAATCAAATACAAAGAACCCGCGCTCTGCCATCGCGATGAAGTCATCTGGCCTGGGAATTTCGACGTGAAGCTTCACGCCAGAGACCTTCGGAAGGTCGAGAATCGCTCTCTCGATATCGCATAGCATCTCGCCGCTCTTGCCGAGCAGGCTCTTCGGAATCTGACCGCCCCCGGCAGTGACGAAAGCCGCCAGGCGACCCTTTTCATCACGCCCGATCCACACGAAATCAAAGCCTGCTGGATAAATCTGATTTTCTTCCATCCTGTTCAGCACCGTTGAATTTGGCGGTTTCTTTCCGAAAGGAATCGGGCATATCGAAGATTTCTCACTACGCTAAGACCTCACGGGCTTGGATAGAAAATAACTCGAAGCGCCCCATGACCGCCGACACGTGGATTCATACGTTCAGTTCAGGACGGATGGAGCGCTCAGAGAGGCTTTAGCGGGCTTCTTGCTGGCCGTACGGCAATGGCAGCTGCAGCAAGGACCGCACCGGCTTGCCCTTCAGCGTCGCCGGCTGGAACTCCCAATCGAGCGCTGCGAGCATGGCCGCCTGGTCGATGTCGTGGTCGCCACTGGATACGCCGACTTTCACGTTCTTCCTGGTGCCGTCCTTGTCGACCTGGATCAGCAGCACGACCAGGCCGCTCAGATGTTGCTCTGCGACGATCACCGGCCATTTCGGCGGATGCTCCTTCAATGAAGCGGCCCCGAGACGGGCTTCCACGTCGGGGTCGGCCGTCCAGCACCCTTCGTACTCGGCGAAGTCGACCGGTATGCGCACCTTGCCGGGTACGCGCTGGTCGTTTTCCGTCGCCGGGTTGTATTTCCAGCGCTTGCTCGCCTCGATGGCGGCCCGGTCGAAATAGGCGTAGCCGCTGGAACGTTCGACCACGGCCTGGCTGCGCTGACCGTCCTTGTCGATATCGATCAGCAAGACCGCCGTGCCGGCGACGCAGGCCTCGATGGCTTCGCGCGGATACACGGGCGGGTTCAACCGGTACGAGGATATGTCGATGGTGGCGCCGATGTCGGTGGCTCCCTGAGCCCGCGCATCGGCAGTGGCGAAAGCCAGAAGCACGCCGACCACCATCCACTTGCCTGTCTGTCTCATCAGTCCGTTCCTTGGGTTCGCGTCCTGCGCGGACGTCCGGCGTTCACTTTGCTCACGAAGACTAACATGCCGATAACAAACCGCCGCTTTCGGCCGGTATGACGACGCTGCTGCGGCGCATCCGCACGGCATCGAAGCGATAGAGGGAATCGCTGGAAGCGCGGCCGCCGCCTGCCGCGTTCTGCGTTTTCCTGTTTGCGCATCGATCGCCTACTCGCGTCGAGTTCCACGACGAACGTTCGACCGATTCTTCTGGCTGGCATGCGTGTCGAATTTGAGACAGGCGGCGCTGTCGCAGTTCCGCGATCGCGCTAAATCGCGATCTAGAGCATCAGAGAAACTGATGCGATACAGGAGCTGCGATATGAAGCGCTATCTCTTGCTCATCCTGCTGTCCGCACTGCTTCATGCAACGACTGCGCATGCACTGGATGCGCGCAAAGCCGGCGCCGATCTGACTGCCGCGTTCTATGCGAAACGAATCGATACCGTATGGGATAGCTTCGGCGCCAGAATGCAAGGCGCACTCAAGACCCGCGACGGTCTCGCGAGCTTTCGCGATCAGATCGACACTCATCTGGGCGTCGAGCAGACCGTCCTCGAAGAGTCCGTTAGCGAAGACCCCCTCGCGAGCGTGTACAGGCGCCGGGTCCGGTTCGAGAAGTCTCCCGATATCTACCTGGTGATCTGGTCGTTCGCGAAGGATGGCGAGGTCGCCGATTTTTCCGTCGTCCAGGAGCCGAAAACGCCGAAACAGGCCGCTCCGAGCAAGCACCTCGATTATCGGACCAAGACCGCGCTGCAATTGCCGTTCGAGGAAGAGTTCATGGTGTTCTGGGGCGGCCGCACGCTCGAGCAGAACTACCATGCCGAATTCGTCGGCCAGCGTTTCGCCGCCGACCTGGCCATCGTTCGCGGCAGCGCCACTCATGCCGGCGATGGACTTCGCAATGAAGATTACTATTGCTTCGGCAAGCCGATCCTGGCGCCGGCCGCAGGCGAAGTCGTCGAAGTGGTGGACTACGTCGCCGATAATCCGCCCGGCAAGTTGAATGCCAGGGACCTGACCGGTAACCGTGTGATCATCGATCACGGCAACGGCGAGTTTTCGATGCTCGCCCACCTTCGCAAGGGCTCGCTGCGTGTGAAACGGGGCGACCGCGTGGATGCCGGCGACCGTCTGGGCGAATGCGGCAACAGCGGCCATTCCTCGGAAGCGCATCTGCATTATCAGTTGCAGGACGGCCCGAAGTTCAACGGCTCGACCGCGCTGCCCGCGCAGTTTACCCACTACCTCGCCGATGGCGCGCCGGTGACGCGAGGCGAGCCTACCAAGGGGCAACGCATTCGCCCATCGTCCCAGTAATGCCTGTTCCAATCACCGCACGACATACCCACCGAACGCGGATTGTCGCCTTGAAGCCGGACCATGGCCGGCATGGGGCGCCGTCCGCGTTGTGCTCATCAGTCCACGACCGAAGCAGGAACCTCCATGAACCACGAAACCAGGGATTGGGCAGGGCTGCAGAAGGAAGTCGGCTTCGAGTACAAACTCAGAAGGCTATCGGAAGAGGTTTTCCGCGTGGTCGAGTGGACTACGCTCGTCGCCGCCGTAGGCTATGTCGGAGCGAAATTCGGCAGCAGCCTGCTCACCTATGCGTCCTATGCGCTCGCGGTACTGCTCTCGATCTACATCGGCAATCGATCCGTCTACGTCGTGGCGGGACTGCAGAAGGCATCGAAGGTCAGCGGCACCGGATGGAGGTGGAGAGCACTGTTGGCCGCGCCCATTACCTTCGCCTCCATCTGGCTGATCGTCTCGATGATCGGCTATCTGGTCAGGGCGCAAGGCGCTGCGTAGCGAATCGCGGCGACACCGGACCGCCCCCGAGCAACGGCCGAACAAACTTCGGCGAGCCTGACCGATGCTTGCCCGCTGTCCGCCAGTGCGCAGCCCAAGACTTTGCGCCCCTCGAATTGAGCGATGCGATGCGCTCGTCTCGCACGATCATCGACCGCGGCAATGACGTGGCCCCGACGCTCGCCCACCTTCGCGAAGGTTCGCTGCGATTGAAGCGGGGCGACCGCGCGAACACCTTCGACCCTACGGGAAAAATCCGGACGACTTCGAGATCGCTCTTCCGGCCGAAACGGTGTCGTTCATCGCACTCCGGGTTTCGGTATTCGTGACTCGCGCTTGAAACCTGTGTGTCGAAATGCGCAGCGGTTTTCCATGCCTCGACGCTAGCATTCTTACAGCACGATCCCTCGATGTGATCTTCCACACCGTCCCGAGTCGAGGCAAGTACGCTCGGCCGTTGTGGCGATCGCGGTCGCCGGTGCGCGGTCCTCGCCCATCCCAGCCCGGCGCCAGGGCGGGCCGAAAGGAGACTGCCCTGTTCCGGCCGGCGCGACCAAGGCTCGATGTCGCTTCCGGCTCAGCGACACGATCGGCGCCTGCGATCCTCGACCGGATCGCGCTCGGCCCCCCTGCGCTGGGCGGAGGTTTCACAGCTGTGACATTTGGCGCAGCAACTTGCGTCTTCCGCGCCCCGGCAAGCTATTCTCCACGCCAGGAGCAACAAGAGGGGGCGCGACGGTCGAGTCGCCAGGACAGTGCAGTTTTACGACGTCATCGAAGAACAGCCTGGCGCCTGGTGCGTGCGCGCGGAAGCGTCCGATGCGCCGCCGGTGGCGTACTCGTCGCGCGCCGATGCGATCGCCGGCGCCTGCCATGCCGCCAAGACGCACTATCAGGAGCAGCAGACGACGACCGCCGTGCGCCTGATTCATCCGCCCGACGCACCGGAGATCATCGTGCGCTATCTGTCGCCGGCGGAGCTGGATGCGCTGTGCTGGTTCGGCGACGCCAGCGGCCCCAGCAGCGGCTGACCGCAGCCGCTGCGTCGCGACCGGCATTCAAGCTGACTGGTTCAGCTCCAGCGAAGGGCAGGCGCCGCGCCTTGCCTCAGGCGACGAGGGGCAACACCAGGCTCGCACGCAACCCGCCTTCGCGGCGATTGGTGAGCTGCAGCTGGCCGCCCAGGTGAGCCGCCAGCTGCTCGGCGATCGCCAATCCCAATCCGGTGCCGCCGGTGTCGCGATTGCGCGAGCTCTCCAGGCGATGGAAGGGCTGCAGCACGGCCTGCATGTGCTCCTCGGGAATGCCGGGGCCGGCATCGTCCACGTCGATGGCGAACCGGTCCGGCGCGATGGCGCGAACGCCGACGTCGGCGCTGCCGCCGTACTTGATCGCGTTATCGATCAGGTTCTCGAGCACGCGGCGCAGCGCTTGCGGGCGCGTGGTCAGCGACAGATCGCTATGGCCGCTCAGGCGCACCGGCTTACCCGCGTCCTGGTAGTCGCAGACGACGCTGTCGAGCAAAGCCTGCAAATTGAGCTGGACCGGCGCAGTGGTAGCGCCGTGGGTGCTGCGTGCGTAGGCGATGCCCTCGCGCACCAGTTGCTCCAGCTGCGACAGATCCTCGCCGAGGCGCGCGCGTTCGGGGCTGGCGTCCATGCTTTCGACGCGCAGCTTCATGCGCGTGATCGGGGTCTGCAGGTCGTGCGAGATCGCCGCGAGTATCTGCAGGCGCTCGGCCAGGTAGTGGCCGATACGCGCCTGCAAGGCGTTGAAGGCGATCGCGGCCTTGGCCACTTCCACCGGCCCCGACTCGCTCAGCGGCGCCGAGGGATGGGCGGGGTCGAGCCGCTCGGCGGCATCGGCCAGCCGCACCAACGGGCGGGTCGCCAAGCGCACGGCCAGCCACGCGCACAGCAGCAGCAAGGCGAGTTGCGCCACCAGCACCCACGGCAGCCAGCGCGCGATCGGCATCACCGACGGCGTCACTTCCAGGGTCAGCGGCTGTCCATCGGCCAACTTCAACTGCACCTGGAAACGCTCCGGCGATTGCGAGACCGCCGTGGCCACGAGCCGATAGCGGTGCTGCAGGCTGCGGTCTATCAACGCGGCGACCTGGCGCGCGCGTTCGCTGGACAGCGGTGCGCCGGCCTGCGCCGGTTGCAGCAGGTAGCGATAGGTGCGGCGCTCCAGGCGCGGCGCCCACTGACGGCGCTCGGCCGGCGACATCCGGTCGAGCAAGGCCACGCTGATGGCGACGTCCTGCTCCATGTTCCCCAGCATCATCGAGCGCGCCGAAACGTAGCGTTCGTAGAACAGCAACGCGAACGACAGCGCGTGCGCCAGCAGCAGGCCGGCGAACAGGATCAGGGTGAGGCGCGCGGCGATGGTACGGGGGAACCAGCGCCAGCGCGGCGCCGCGTTCATGGCGTTTCGTCCAGCAGGGTGACGGCCTGGCAGAACACGTAGCCTTCGCTGCGCACGGTCTTGATGTAGGCCTGTTCGCGCGGATCGTCCTGCAGGCGCTGGCGCAGGCGGCTGACCAGCAGGTCGATGGAACGATCGAACAGATTGGCGTCGCGGCCCTGGGTCAGGTTCAGCAACTGGTCGCGGCTGAGCACGCGCTGGGAATGGTCGAGGAACACGCGCAGCAGGCGGAATTCGGCGCCGCTGAGCGGATAGGCCGTGCCCGCGGCATCGAGCAGATGGCGCGCGGTCGTGTCCAGGCGCCACCGGCCGAAGCCGATCAGGCGCCCCGCCTCGCTGACCTGCAGGTTCGGCGGCAGCATGCGGGTGCGGCGGATGACCGCGCTGATGCGGGCCAGCAGTTCCCGCGAGGAGAACGGCTTGACGACGTAGTCGTCGGCGCCCATCTCCAGACCGACGATGCGGTCGGTCTCGTCGTCGCGCGCGGTCAGCATCACCACCGGTACGGCGCGGTGATGGCCGGCGCGCAGGCCGCGGCACAACGACAGGCCGTCTTCGCCGGGCATCATCACGTCGAGCACGATCAGGTCGACGTCGCTGGTCTCCAGCGCCGCGCGCATTTCGCGGCCGTCGGCGGCGGTGGTCGTACGCAGGCCGTTCTTCTGCAGATAGTCGGCGACCATCTGGCGGATCTCGCGGTCGTCGTCGACGATCAGGATGTGGTCTACATGGGTCATGGCGTGGTTCCGGAGGGCTTATCGCACTGCGCCAGCGATGGTAACGCGCGGCGCCGGCGCGGCGGACGGGCGTGCCAGCTGTTCGCGGATCGCCGCTTCGGTGACAGCGTAGTCGCCTTCGCCGAAATGGCGGTAGACGATCCTGCCCTGGCGGTCGATCAGGTACAGCGCCGGCCAATACCGGTTGCCGTAGGCGTTCCAGATACGGAAACCGTTGTCCTGCACGACCGGATAACCGATGCCCAGGCGCTTTACCGCTGCGCGGACATTGGCGCCGACCCGCTCGTAGCCGTATTCGGGCGTGTGCACGCCGATCACCACCAGGCCCTGCGCGGCGTAGCGCTCGTGCCATCGCGAAACATGCGGCAGCACGCGGATGCAGTTGATGCACGAATAGGTCCAGAACTCGACCAGCACCACCTGGCCGCGCAGCTTCGGCAACGACAACGGTTCGCTGTTGATCCAGGGGCCGCCGCCGGCGAGGTCGGGCGCGACGGTCGAGGCGATGGCGCCCTTGCCGTGCGCGCCTGCCTCCGGCCAGGCCAGCGCGGGCGCGATGGCGAGGGCGGCGACGATGACGACGGCGGCCGTGAGCAGTGCGGTGATGGTTTTCGACATGGTCATAGTCCGGTGGAGATCGAAGGAAGCCATGGCAGCAGCCAGGCGATGAGCGCGGTATCCAGTTGCGCGAGTTGCAGCAGGGCCATGGCCACCGCCACCACGCCGAATGCGCGGCGCAGCCAAGCGCTATGCCGTTGCAGCGAGGCCATGCGCGCGGCGACCCAACGGCCGCCGTAAACGAAGGCCAACAACGGCACCGCCGCGCCGAGCGCGTACATGCCCAGCAGCGCACTGGCCCGCGCCGGGTCCTGCGCCCCAGCGGCGAGCGCCAACACCGAGGCCAGGACCGGACCGGCGCAGGGCGTCCAGGCGATGCCGAGCGAGACCCCGACCAGGAGCGCACCGCCCGGCCCGGCGGCGCGCGGCTGCCAGGCCAGCAGCCGCGATCCGGCCAGCCAGCGTTGTTGCACCCGTTCGAACACGCCCGGCCACACGCAGGACAGCCCCGCGAGCAGCAACACCGCTATCGCGGCGAGGCGCACGGCGGCTTCGAAGCGCCCCGACGACGACGCCAGCAGACCGAGCGCGATGCCGCCGGCAGCGAACGCGCCGATGAAGCCGGCGCCGATCAACAGCGGCTCGCGGCGATCGCCGCCGGCACCGCGCGCCAGCACGATCGGCAGCACCGGCAGCACGCAGGGCGAGAGAAGGGTGGCCATGCCGGCAAGCGCGGCCAGGGCGAGGGCGATCACCTCAGCCTCCGCTATCGGCGGTGGCGGCAGCGGCCTGGATGCCGGCGGCCTCGAGAATGGCGTTGGTCACTGCGTCCGGTTGCGACAACAGCGACACATGGCTGGCCGACAGCGAATGCACTTGCGCACCGATACGGCGGGCGGTCGCGGCCTGCAACTGCGGCGACAACATGCGGTCGTGTCGCGACAGCACGTACCAGCTCGGCTTGCCGCGCCATGCGGCTCGAGTCACCGGCTCGGCCAAAGCGCTCGCCTTCAGCGGACCCTGGGTGCGGTAGATCAGGCGCGCGGCGGCGGGCTTGAGGTCCTGGGCGAAATCCTCGCGCACCGCCGCTTCGGGCAAGGACAGGAAACCCTCGCGCTCGAGCAGACGGCTCAAGCCCGGAGCGACCGGATAACCCTGCCCTTGTTGGGCGGAGTTCTCGCCGGCATCGGGCGCGAACGCGGCGAGATAGACCAAGGCCGACACCTTGGGGTCGTTGCCGGCCTCGGTGATGACGGTGCCGCCCCAGGAGTGGCCGACCAATACCACCTTGCCGGGCGCGGCGCGGATGGCGCGACGGGTGGCGGCGACGTCGTCTTCCAATGAGGTCAGGGGGTTCTGCACCGCCACCACGGGCACGCCCCAGGACGCCAGACGGGGAATGACCTGGCTCCAGCTGGAGCCGTCGGCGAAGGCGCCGTGGACCAGTACGACGGTGGGCGCGTGCGGATCGATCGGGCGGACGTGCTCGGCGGCCGCGGACGAGCCGGCGGTCGCGGCCAACAGGGAAGCGAACAACAGCGTGCGGATCATGGGGACACTCCTGGGCTGGGGAGTGGCCATTGCGCGCCGCGGCTGTATCGCCTGTGTTTCCGCGTGCATCGCTTCTTGTATCGCAAGGCTTCGCCGGCGGCGCCGGATACGTTCGCTTACAAACCGATGCCGCCGCGCCGGTGGACAACCCCCGGTGCCGGGCGCAGGCAGGGCCTTCGTGGCGGTCGCCGAGCGCCGCACTGCCGCCGATTCGTATCGCAATGTATCCGCGGCCGCGCGCGGCCACATTGGTACACAAATCCGCGCTTCGCCCGACACCCTGCGGATACGTCGCGATCGCGTAATGGCTCCCGGTCTTTCGTCACTCGTCCAGCCAGGAGCCTCGCATGTTGCCGTCCTTCATCACCCGCCTCGGCCCGCGCCTCGACCGCGTCGGAGCATCGCTGTCGCCGCTCGGCCTGCGCATCCTGCTGGCCTGGGAGTTCTATGAGGCCGGCATCGAAAAATTGCACGGCCAGAACTGGTTCGCCGACATCGCACAGCGCTTTCCGTTTCCGTTCTCGCGCCTGAGCCCCGATCTCAACTGGACCATGGCGACCTGGCTCGAACTGGGCTGCAGCCTCGCCCTGTTGCTCGGCCTGGGCACCCGCGCGGTCGCGTACGTCTTGTGGGTGCTGACCGTGGTGGCCATTGCCGCGGTGCACTGGCCCGAGCACTGGAGCGGCCTGGCCGAGCTGTGGCGCGGCTATGCGATCAGCGACCAGGGCTACGGCAACTTCAAGCTGCCCCTGATCTATCTGGCGATGCTGTTGCCGCTGATGCTCGGCGGCGGCGGCACGCTGAGCCTGGACCGGCTGTTCCGGCACGCGGCACCCGACCTCGCGCGCGGCGGCTCGCTCGGCTGGGGCGTGGTCGCCTTCGCCCTGTGCCTGCCGTTGATCGCGCTGCTGCCCTTGCCCGCGACGATCGGCGCGCTGATCGGGCTGGCCTCGATCGCCTTGCACCTGGCGAAGTCGCGACGGCCGGCCCCGGCGCTGTCCGCCGCCTGATCCGTTCCGGCTCGGCAATCCCTTCCCTGCTTCCCTGCCGCAGCCGCGGCAGCCATCCCGCACGCCTGGCGTGCATCCAATCGGAGTACCACCCATGTCCACCTCCCACTCCCGCAACTCCCTCGTCGGCGCATTGAGCATCGTCCTGGCCGGCGGCGCCTTGTTCGGCGCTCAAGCGATGGCCGCGCAACCGCAGGCCCTGGCCGGCTTCGCCGGCGTCGCCGCCGCCGAAGGCAAGTGCGGCGAAGGCAAATGCGGCGCCGGCAAAACCGGCACGTCCGCAAAGAAGGCCACGGCCGAAGGTGCCTGCGGCGAAGGCAAGTGCGGCGATGCTTCGTTCGCCAAGACCGACAGCAACCACGACGGCAAGGTGTCGCGCGCCGAGTTCCTCGCCGTCGCGGCCGGTCGCGCGGCCGACTTCGATCGCATCGACCGCGGCCGGGACGGCTACATCAGCGAGGCCGAGGCGCACGACTTCCTCAAGCGCACCTACCAGGCCAACGGCAAGCCGATGCCGAAGGGACTGTTCTCGCAGATCGCCGACTGAAACCCCGCGCCGCCATCGTCCTGCGGTGGCGGCGCTCATCCACGCGGAGCACCGCCATGAACCAGACATTGCCTGCGGCCTCGGCCGGCCTCGGCCTGCGGCGCAGCCTGATCGACGAGTTGCTCGGGCTGGCGCCGGGCCAGGTCGATTTCCTCGAGTGCGCGCCCGACAACTGGATCGGCGTCGGCGGCCATTTCGGCGAGGCCCTGGCCGACCTGTCGGCACGCTTTCCGATCGCCTGCCACGGCCTGTCGCTGTCGCTCGGCGGCACCGATCCGCTCGACGGCAAACTGCTCGCCGATACGCGCCGCTTTCTGGATCGCCACCACGTCGGTCTTTACAGCGAGCACCTGAGCTATTGCGCCGTCGGCGGTCACCTCTACGACCTGTTGCCGTTGCCGTTCACCGACGAGGCAGTACGGCATGTGTCGGCCCGCATCGCCCAGGTCCAGGACACGCTGGGCCGGCGCATCGCGGTGGAGAACATCTCCTACTACGCGGCGCCGCAGCCGGCCATGAGCGAAATCGACTTCATCAACGCGGTATTGGCGCAGGCCGACTGCGATCTGCTGCTCGACATCAACAACGTCTTCGTCAACGCCTGCAATCACGGCTACGACGCGCTGGATTTCATCGCGCGTATTCCGCGCGAGCGCGTGGCCTCCTACCACATCGCCGGGCACCTCGACCAGGACGACGGTTTCAAGGTCGACACCCACGGCGCACCGGTGAAGGCGCTGGTCTGGGCCCTGCTCGAGCAGGCGCATCGGCGCTTCGGGGTAAGACCGACCCTGCTCGAACGCGACTTCAATTTCCCGGTCTGGGACGAACTGCTCGGCGAGCTCGCGCAGATCCGCGCGCTGCAGGCCGAGGCCGTCCGCTCGACGCATCCGTCGGAGCCCGTCCGTGACTGAATCGCTGAGAACCCTGCAACTGGCGTGGGCGCGGCATCTGCGCGACCCGTCGCATCCGCCGCCGCAGGACGTAGCGCCGCAACGCATGGCGCTGTACCGGTCGTTGTGCGTGGGCGCGGTCGAGAACCTGCTGGCCGGCAGCTTCCCGCGGCTGCGCCGGGCGCTGCAGGCGCCGGGCTGGCAGGCCTTGGTGGCCCGCTTCTATGCACGGCATCGCTGCGAGACGCCACTGTTCCCCCAAGTCGGCGGCGAGCTCGTCGACTACCTGAGTCGGGCGGACGCCTCCGACCTGCCGGCCTGGGCCGCGGAACTCGCGCATTTCGAGTGGACCCAGCAGGCGCTGTTGCTGGCCGCAACGGCCGCGCCGCCGACAGGCTCCGTAGCGATGACCGGCGACAGCGTGCCGATGCTGTCGCCGCTGGTGCGCATCTGCGGCTATCGCTGGCCGGTCGATGCGGCCGAAGCCGGGCTGAGCGATCTCGAAGACCCACCCGAGGCGCCGACCTTGCTCATCGTCCAGCGCGGCGCCGATCACGAACTGCGGACCCTGCGCTTAACCGCCTTCGGCTATCGCTTGTTGCTCGCCGTGTCGGCGCAGCCGCTGAGCAGCCGCGATCACTTGCGGGCGTTGGCCGAGGAAGCGGGCGAACCGGCCGATGGCCTCATCGAGCATGGCCTCGATGTGCTTGCGCAGTTACAAGCCCTCGGCATCGTCGACGCCCAACTTCAAACGACCGGCGCCGCCGCCGGAGAGTCCCGCCTCCACCCGAACCCGAGCTTTGGAGCATTCGCATGATCGCCACCTTCGTCCTGCAACGCCTCACCGGTTGGCGGCTGTTCCTGCTGCTGGCCATCGTCCTGTGCGCGATCGCGGCAGCCGCTTTCCTGATGGGCCCCGACGCGGTCGAAGGCAGCCGCCGCGCCATCCGGGCGACCGCGCGCACCTCGTTCGTGCTGTTCCTGGCAGCCTTCACCGCGTCTTCGTTCGCAACCCTGTTGCCCGGCGACTTCACTCGCGCACTGTTGAAGGAGCGGCGCGTCGTCGGGCTGTCGTTCGCGTTCTCGCATTTGCTGCATGCCTTCGCGATCTACGCTTTCGGACAGCTCAACCCGGAGTTCTGGCCGAGCCGTTCGGCACTGACCAACGTGCCCGGCAGCCTCGGCTACGCCTTCATCGCCTTGCTCGCGATCACCTCGTACCGGCCCCTGGCGCGGCGCCTGGGACCGACCGCCTGGCACCGGCTGCACGTCGTCGGCATGTGGATCATCGCCACGATCTTCGCTTACTCGTACTTCAAGCGGGTGCCGGTCAACTTCTGGTACGCGGTGCCGTCGGCGCTGCTGTTCACGGCGGTGGTGATCCGTTTGATCGCCAAGCGTGCGCAGGCCATCAAACGCGGCGCGCGCACCGCGCCGTCGTCACGGCCGCTGCGGGCGTCGGCATGAGCAAGGGAAACCGCGGCATCCGATTACGGTGAGATGCCTTCCTCGGACTGGGCGTTCTGATCGCGCGTTCGATCAGTCGCGCGATCGCTGCGGAGGCTTGCGCATGCGCGTACCAAGGGCGCCGGTGGCGGCGGCCTGGACGATGCGACGGAAGGTCGGGCATTCCATGTGGCTCGGCGCCTTGCAGGCCGCGGCGTGGCGCAGGCCGTCGCGCATGGCGCTGAGCTGGCGGATGGTCCGGTCGAGCTCGTCGGCCTTGGCGCGCAGTTGCTCGCGATCGATGCGCGGGGGGCCATCCGGCGCGAACATCGATGCGATCTCGTCGAGGCGGTAACCGGCGGCTCGCCCCAGCGCGATCAGCGCCAGCCGTTCGAGCACGCCGGCGGCGAACACGCGGCGCAGGCCGTGCCGTCCGATCGAGGCGATCAGGCCTTTTTCTTCGTAATAGCGCAGGGTCGAAGCGGGCACTCCGGAGCGCTGTGCCACCTCGGCGATGTCCAGTTCCTTCACCCTCTTGACCTCAAGTCGACTTGAATTGGCACAGTGCCGCTTCCGCCGCTGAATGGCAATCGGGACACGGACATGAACACCGCCTACGACGCCGGTAACGAGCAGGCGCAACTTTGGAACGGCCTGGCCGGTCGGGCCTGGGTCGACACCCAGGCCTTGCTCGACGGCATGTTCCAACCCATCCAGGAACGACTGGTCGAAGCGGTCGCCGGCTCGGCGCGCGAGGTGCTCGACATCGGCTGCGGCACCGGCGCGGTCACCCTCGCACTGGCGCGTCGGCTCGGCGCCGGCGGACGCTGCGTGGGCATCGATATTTCCGAACCGATGATCGCGTTGGCGCGGACGCGGGCCGATGCCGACGGCATATCCGCCGAGTTCCTGTGCGCCGATGCGCAAACCCATGCCTTCGCGCCGGCCCGCTTCGACGCGATCGTTTCGCGCTTCGGCGTGATGTTCTTCGCCGACCCGGTCGCCGCCTTCGCCAATCTTCGACACGCCGCGAAAGACAGCGCCGAGTTGCGCCTCATCGCCTGGCGCGGCGCCGCCGACAATCCGTTCATGACCACGGCCGAACGCGCCGCCGCCCCGCTGCTGCCGACACTGCCCGCGCGCAAGCCCGATGGCCCCGGCCAGTTCGCCTTCGCCGATGCGCAGCGCGTTCATCGCATCCTGGACGACAGCGGCTGGACCGACATCGGCCTGCAGCCCATCGATGTGACCTGCAGTTTCCCCGCGAGCGAGCTGGCCCGCTATCTGAGTCGGCTGGGGCCGCTCGGCCTGTTCCTGCAAGAAGCCGACGAGCGCACCCGCGCTGAAATCGTCGAAACGGTACGCGCCGCGTTCGATCCCTTCGTACACGGCGCCGAGGTCCGCTACACCGCCGCTTGCTGGATGATCGGTGCGCGCGCCTCGTCGTCTTCGCTGTCATCGAACGGCGCAGACCGTGCCTGAGCTCGTCGAAGCGCTGGTGCGTGCCGCTGCCATCGGAATCGGTGCGACCGCGCTGATGGACGTCTGGGGTCTCGTCCGGAGCCGGTGGTTGCGCATGGCGGCGCCCGATTACGGCCTGGTCGGCCGTTGGATCGCCTGCCTGCCACGCGGACGCTTCCGCCACGACCCGATCGGCGCGACGCCGCGCGTACGCGGCGAACGCGCGATCGGCTGGACCGCCCACTATCTGATCGGCATCGCCTTCGCGGCGGTGCTGCTCGCCGCATGGGGACTCGACTGGGCGGGCCAGCCGAGCCTCGCCCCGGCCTTGATCGTCGGCATCGGCAGCGTCGCCGCACCGTTCCTGCTGATGCAGCCGGGCATGGGCGCCGGCCTCGCCGCACGCCGCACGCCGCGCCCTGGCCACGCGCGTCTGCACAGTGTGCTCAACCACACCGTGTTCGGGATCGGGCTGTACCTGGCGGCGGTCGCGGCAAACGGGCTGGCGGTGTTCCAGGCGCGCATGGTCTGAGCCGGCCCGGTGGCTCGACGTGATCGTCGAGCCACCGATGAGCGGCGCCTATCAGGCCACCGTCTTCGGGTCCTTCTTCGCCTTCTTGGCTGCGGCCTTCGCGGCCGGCTTGTGTTCGTCGCTTTTCGCGAGCTTGGCCAGGGCCTTGGTCGCCTTGACCGTGCCGTTGGCGTCGCGCGCGACGATCGCCGCGGCCAGCACGACCACGCCGGAGAAGATTTCGATCGCCTTGCGGACCTGCTTGATCGTCGCGATCTTGGCGCGCGCCTCGGCGATGGCCTGGTCGAGCTCGGCCTGCGGCAATTGCGCATCGGTCAGCACGTAATCGATGGCCTTGCTGTACAGCACCATGGCCTGGCCGCGCAGGCGCAGCTCTTCGGGAACCTGGGCGATGAATTCTTCGATGCCGATGTCGCCGGCATCGAACCCGGCCTTGGCGCGTTTGCCGACGTCGTCGGCGCAGGCGACGAACTGGTCGGCCGCGGCTTGGACGCTTTCGGCGGTTTCGAGTATCTGCTTGGCCATGTCCTTCCCCTGTCGGTCAAAGTGCGTCCAGCTGGGCGCGCACGGTTTTCATGTCGGCGACGGCCTGCTTGAGCAGCGCCTGCAACTGCTTGGACTTCAGACGGTCGGCGTCCTTGAGCATGGCGGCGTGGCCGCTGCGCACCTGTGCCAGGCCTTGCGATGCGGCGGCCGCGGCCCGCAGCGCCTTGGCCTGTTGCTCGGCGATGCCGGCATAGGCATTGTTGGACATGGCGACAATGGCATCGCGGCGCGCCTCGTCGAGCAGCCCATCGCCGCTCTTGGGCTGTTTCCACACGGTCAGCCTGAGCATCTGGATGCTGTCCGCCGATGCCTTTTCCTGTTGCAGGACGCCTTCGTAGGACCGGGCCGCACGTTGCATGGCGCCGAGCAAACGGTCCATGTCGTCGCCGTAGGTCTTCAACATGGCCTTGACGTCGCGCGCCTGCTTGGCCGCGAGCGCCCAACTGCTGACCAGCTTGGCGATCTTGCCGTAGGCGGCCACGTCCTCGGCGCCGATGCCGAGCTCGGGCGCGGCGGTAATCGCGCCGGAGACTTTGTCGATATCGGCGTTGAGGTTGTAAGCGTCCTCGCCGGCGAGTTCGGCCAGCGCGCTCATATACCCGGTGGCGGTGTCGTGCAGCTTGAGCAGGCTGTCCTTCTGCTGCTCGCTGCTCTGCTTCAGCGCCTGCAGCTCTTTACGGGCCGGGTCGTAGAGCTTGCTTGCGGGCAGATTCGCCAGTTGCCGATCGGCGCTGCCGACATAGCGCTCGGTGACTTCGCGATAGCCGGTGAGCTGGCTGGAGGTCGCGGCGAAGCTGCGGACCGCGCCGAGGTTGGTGCACCCCATGCTCGTCGAGACGATGGCGAACAATGCAAACAACAACGCGAAGCGCTTGGCTCGATGCACGGCCTTTCCCCCTGGAGACGACCGCGGCACCGGTGCCGGCGGTCTCACCAGAGTTACGCGATGTCGACGCGTATCCGGCCACGTTCCGCGCTGCGCGCGCGCGTGCGATGGCGAAGCGCGGTTGCGCTTGCCCGACGCGTGATCGCGACGAGATGGGGCGAAGGTGACCGCTTCACTTCGTCGTGTTACAGATCGAGCGCCAGAAAACGCGCGCCCGCCACCGGGTTGTAGACATAAGGCGCGATCGGCCGGAAGCCGAGCGACTCGTACAGTTTCTGGGCCGGCGCCATGCTCGGCAAGGTGTCCAGGCAGATGCGCGAATAGCCGGCATCGCGCGCTTCTGCGCAGATACCCTCGGCCAACCGGCGCCCGAGTCGTTCGCCGCGCGCTTGCGGCCGCACGTACAGGCGCTTCATCTCGCCGGAGCCGGCCGACAGCGCGCGCAGCCCGATGCAGCCGAGGGCTTCCTCGCCGCGCCAGGCGATCAACAAGCGTCCGCCGGGCGGCGCGTACTTGCCCGGCAACGCGGCGACTTCGTTCTCGAACCCCTGGAAACCGAGGTCGATGCCGAGACTCTCGGCGTATTCGTGGAACAAGCTGCGCACCACAGGCAGATCCTGTGGCCATCGTGCGGCTCGGATGTCCGTCGTCATCGTGGTCGTCGGCGCCTGGTTGCCCTATCCAATGGGTGCTCGGGCCGGGTTTTCAACCCGGGTCGACTTGGCAATGCCGACCCGGTGCAGGCGCCGTGCTGCGTGTACGGCGCTCAGTCGACCGTGCACGGCAGGGTCACGGTCACGCTCGCTCCGCTCGTCAGCGTGCCCAGGGGGACGCCGGCCTCGAGCGCGGCCATCGTCACACCACCGGGGCAGGCGCTGCCGGTGCAAGTCGGCGTTCCGTTGCAGGTCAACCCACTGCGGCCGGCCGCCTGATCGCGCAGGATCGCACCGGTGACGGCGTCCGGGCCGTTGTTGGTGACCACGATCGAATAAGTCGTTGCGGCGCCGCGGGTCAGCGTGTCGGTGCCCTGATCGTCGGGACCGGAGCCCGGGGTGTTGGTCTTGCTGATGACTAGGTTGGCCAGCGGTGCGCGGGTATTGGAGAAGGTGCAGGTCAGCTCGTCGCCGGCCACCGCCGTGACGTTGAAACTGGCGCCGCTGCCGCTCGGGGTTTGCCCGCCGGCGAGCGCGTTGGTGCAGGCATAGGCGGTCGTGTAGTTGGCCAGGTTGGCGCCGGCCGCGCCGGCTTCGGTGAAGCTGTAGGTCGCGGCAACGGCGCCGTTCAACAGGGCCTCGCCGGTCGCGGTGTTGCCGGTGCCGGTGGTCGTCGCCGTGGCCGGGCCGCCGGTGCCGGCGATGCTCAGCGCGAATTGATCGGCGGCGACGAAACGGCCCAGCGGCAGCGCCTTGCGCAGGCGCAGAATCGGCTGCTTCTGGAACACCAGCGGGCCGCTGGCGGTGTCATTGGCGGTGTTGTAGTCGTTGTTGGTGGTATCGCCGTCGCCGTCCGGCACGCTGCGGCCGAGCGCGGCATTCGCGGTGTAGGTGCCGCTGAGCGTCGGCGAGTTGACCGTGACCGGAATGGTGAAGCTGACCGTGCCGCCGTTGGCGCCGGGCGATGCCGCGGCCGCGAGCGGGGTCGGGTTGAGCGCACAGGTGACGATGGTGTTGGCGCCATTGGCGGTGCAGT